>NZ_LZLL01000591.1:0-31984 GCF_001669335.1 Mycobacterium sp. 1245852.3
CAGCGACCACCTCGGCGGGCGACAGTCCGGTTCCGCCGCGTTCGGCGAGCACCGCACCCTCCGCACTCCGCACTACCGCCGGGCCACTTCCCACCCGGGCCGCCCCCGTGGGCGGCCAGCAAGCCCCCACGCGCGCGCAAGCGAGCCTTCATCGCGGCCGCCGCCGTCATCGCAGTAGCTGTACTGACCGCAGCCGGCATCTTCGCCGCACACCAATTCAGCGGCCCCGACGCCGCCCAGCGCGCCGCTCAAGACCGCGAGGCAGCGCGCCTGAGCGGTCAGCATTACTTGGAGGCCTTGGCCACCGGCGACGCCCACACCGTGTTAGCGCTCAGCGCCCAACCACCCGCGACGCCGCAGCTGCTCACCGATAAGGCCCTGGGCGCCCAACTGTCCGCCACGCCGATCACCGACATCGTGGTGACCAACACCGCCGGCCAAGACCCCACAGAGTCCCCGGATAACCAGCGACTCACCCTGTCAGCCAAATTCGGGCCAACCCCCTCACAAACGGCCATCACCGCCCACCGCCAAAACGGCCAGTGGAAACTCGACACCACCACCATCGCAGTGACCATCAACGCACCGCCAGATGCTGACGCCGCGATGAAAGCCCTCACCGTGTCCGGCGTCGACGTCAACGGCCTCAACACGATCTCGATATTCCCCGGAACCCCTCAAGTCGCCTCGTCGAACCGCTACATCGACATCACCGCCCCGCCCACACCACTGCTGCTCGAGGCGCTGGGCCACAGCATCAGCTCCCCGACAATCACCCCGACCATCGCGCTCAACGACGCCGGCCGAAAAGCATCCCTCGACGCCCTGGATCGCCGACTTCACTTCTGCTTCAACGGCGCACCACCGGCGGAAGGCTGCTGCCCGCCCGGCGGGTGCCCCCAATACATCAACACCGTCGACCCCAACGCGTATCAGAACCTCATCTCCCTCAAGAGCACCCAAGACATGAATTACGAACTTGACCCGAAGCTGATGAGGGTGCACTTGACCGGAACACTCAACTACAACGCCCAGGCCACAACGCACGGCCAGAACGTTCCGGTCACCTCCACATTCAAAGTGGACGCCAAAATTGACCTCAAAACCGAGCCACCGGTTTATGTGCCCCGAGGGCAGTAATCCTCGGCAAGAGCAACGGGCCAGGCCCTCGCCGCGCGCTGAGTCGTGCGGCGCACAACCGCTCACGAAGAGCTCGCCCCTCAAATCCCGAAACACCCGCCGTGTCAGAGAAACCGGCTATGTTCACGTAGTGACTACGAAAGCTGCGATGCTGCTGGCCGTCGCTGGAATCGCCGCAACGGCCTTGGCCAACACCGCGCTCGCCCACGCCGACGAATCAACATATCTGTCGCTCATACACAGCCGCGGCATCCCCGCCCCAGACCCCGCCATGATCTCGCTGGGCCACCAAATCTGCGCCGACGCGCGCGCCCACGTGCCCAAGGACAACACCGTCCAAACCATCGACCAGCAAGCTCAAATCTCTGACCCGATCGAAGCGAGCTTTGTGTACAACGCGGCGCTGATCAACCTTTGCCCAGGCGTGCAACCCGGGCCATAACCATGCGCAATTCATGCCGCAGCGTCCGCCTGCTGCTAGCAGCCTTGTGCGTGGCGACGGCTGCCGCGGGTGGTGTGGCGGCCTGGCGAATCCACGAGCGAACTCAACCATGTTGGCCTGTACGGCAATTCGTCATTTTCAACCGCGAGACGCAGGCCTCGCTGAAAGCCAAAACACGGTTCGCCGCCCCCGGCTCCTACGAGCCGGACTCACTTCCCAGCGCCGCCGATTACCAAGCGTGGTTGGAGGGCTTACAGCAGCGCGCCAACAACGTCACCGCCGACGGCCTGTCGGCCCACGCGCAACGAGCTGCAGCACTCGCGCAAGAGTTCATGCAAACCAGCAACAAGATGAATGACGAAATCAGCCGACAAGACCCGCTCAGCCCGAAGCTGCCGCGATCGGCAAAAGCGGCGGCGCAGATCAGCCACGAGTTCGGTGTCGAAATGGACACGCTGTCACGCGCCTGCCCGATTTGAGCCAAGGCCGCGTCGCCCCTGCCTCAAGTGGATCGCCAGCCGACCGCACGCATAGCAACCGATTTATCCGCTGCTGTCGTTACGCGTTGAGATGATGACCAACGGCGAGCGACAACTTGTCCGTTTTAGGTACGAGACAGAGAAATTCAGATGATCCACGCCAGCATGGCTCTGATCGCGAATTGGAGCGGCGTTTGATCGTGAATTCCAGCGTCACCGGGGCTGATCGTCGACCAACGTGATCGTGAATTTCAGCGTCAGTCAGATCGTCCCAACCCGGAAAGTTGCGCCGCGTGGCATGCTGACCCTGTGCCGAACAAATTCGCTGATGGCATCGCCGCGTTCGCAGCGCGGCTGGCATCACTTATTGGCGCCGATGGGATGAGGATCGTCGCCCGGATCATGAAGGTGATCAATGTTGTACCGAAGCTGGTGGCGCCCCGCATGCCGCATATGGCGGTCATCGAACACACCGGCCGCAGTTCAGGAAACCTCTACCGCACGCCGGTCATGGCATTCGTTGAGGGGGACGCGATTTCGATCGTGTTGAACTACGGGACCACGTCGGACTGGGTGCGCAATGTTCAGGCTGCAGGATCGGCGGATGTCGTACACCAAGGACGCCGCTATCGACTCACCGACCCCCGCGTAATCCCCACCGGTTCCGCCGAGCTCCCGCCGGTCGTGCGAGCTATGCGAGCCAAGGACCGCAGCGCTCTGCACGGTGTCTTGGCGGCGTCAACGCCGGGGTAACGCGGCCAATCCCACGTGGGGCGTGGTCGAACCGCGGAATGCGAACTCATTGGAGTGGCCTCACGGTCGACTGCTTCGACCCCGTCCGGCTCGCCGCGTTCTGGGTGCCTTGCTCGATCGCGCGGCAGAGCCTGGTCTGCCCGGGTGGATGCAGCTGGTGTCACAGCATGAGCATCAGCCGCGGATCAACTTTCAGCCGGTCACCGAGCCCAAGCGCGGCAAAGTGCGCATCCACATGGATCTCACCGTCGACGACTTGAACCGCGCGATTCGCCGTGTCATAGAACTCGGCGGCTCGGAGACTGGAGAGCGTCACGAATACCCCGAAGGCACGGCCGTCGTGCTCAAGGATCCGGAAGACAACGAGTTCTGCCTCGTGCAATACCGAACCGCGGGTGCCTGAGCCGGCGAACGTCAGGTGAATTGCACCGGGACGATTTCGGTCCGGGCGATCGCGCGATCACGATCGGCCGCCAGCGCCGTCCGACAGGGATCGCTCATGAAGCCGTCCATCGCAGTCTGCGATGCCCATTCGAACAACTGGATCTCCAGCGGTCTCCCGTCGGCGCCGTCACTACGTGCCCGCGTTAGGACTTGCCCGTCGTGTTCGTTGACCAGCGCCAATACGGCATCTTCATAGGCGACGAGGGCCTCGTCCATACCCGGATGGGACCACAGCAAGGCGTAGAAGGTCAGCTTCATCGACTCAACTTAACCAGTGGCTGCGGTTCTGGCTTTGGTGTGGGCGAGTCGGTAGCTGTCGGTGCCGGTTTCGACGAGGTTGCCACCGAAGGTGAGCCGGTCGACGATGGCGGCACTTATCTCGATCTTGCTCTTGAAATAAGTGGTTTGAACTCGGGTTTTGCGTTCTGGACGTGTGTCTATGACAGATGTTCATCTGCGCTGGCGCTTTGTGTCAATAGGGGCAAGCGAACGAGGCCGTCGATGGAACCAACTTGGGTGTTCGGCCTAAAGTCTTTCTTGTGCGAATGGCTCGCGAGCGTCTGTTCGTCGCTATCGCGAACGAGCGGCGCGAGATCGCAACACTGGTCGACGGCTTGGACGACACACAGTTGGCGACGCCCAGCCTGTGCGCTGGCTGGGATATCAAGACCGTGGCGGCCCATCTCGCTAGCTCTGTCACCGACGGTTTCCTTGTGGCCATGAGGAGAGCTCTGCGCCGCGGCAGCCTGGCGCGGGCGATAGATGAGCTCGCACGGTGTCGCGCGCAAATGCCGGCCGGCGAAATCGTTACCACCTTGCGTCAACGCGCCAATTACCCGTTAAGTCCGCCGGTGGTCGGGCCGGTGGCCCCCTTCGCCGATATCTTGATCCACGGCGGCGACATCAGAATTCCCCTCGGCCTCCCGTTCGAGCCTGATCCCGAACAGGTGGCGGTTGCGCTGGATTTCCTGACCGGGCCATGGCCGTTTGGATTCGTGCCCCTTGGCCGGCTGTGGGGCATCTCGTTGCGCGGCATCGACATTGGGCGGTCCTGGGGTAAGGGGGCCGAAGTCCGCGGCCCCGCGGCCGCCTTGATGATGGCCGTCAGCGGCCGTTCCGCACTGCTGCACAACCTAGACGGGTCCGGACTACCCCTACTGCGCCAACGGCTGGCGTCTGCCTGACTGCGGTTCCTCTTGTGGTGACGGTTTCGAACGCCGAGTCGATCATCGCGTGCTCGCCGCACGGAGTTGGCCGTGGGCGCGAGCCAGAGCTTCGCGCAGTTGTTGATTGTCGTTGCGTAGCTGGGTGATTCGTTGATGGGGCTCAAGGAGATGGTCCGCACCGTCGACCTGTTGGACGCCCTGGCAGCCGCCATCTCCCAAGATGGGCCGCTCGTGGAGGGTGAGCGCGGGTTGAAGGCTCACCCGGCGATCGTAGAGGCACGTCAGCAGAAGATCGCGTTGGCGAGGTTGACGGCGGCGCTGCGCTTGCCGGCCGGCGACGACGATCAGCCGGCGGGTCGCCGGCCGCAGCGCCGAGTGGGTGTGCGTGGTGTTTACGTGATGAGGGGGTCGTGATGCGCCGCCGCGGCGACGACGCCGGTACCGAGGCTGTAGCCGTTGATCCGCCTGCCGAGCTGGTCGACTACGAATGGTGGTGTGCCGCCGCCGGTATGCCGGCGTCGCTGCACGAAGGGTATCGGTGGATTGATGCGCGTGAGACGTGGGCGGCCGCGCACGGTGTAGACGAAGAGCATATGCCCTATGTCGATCCGACCGAAGAATCTTGGGACCCGTCTACGCTCTGAGGGACAGGCCGGACGGCAGCGTGGGCGCGACGAAGAAGGCGGACCTGCCGGATCGTCGATCTAACCGCCAGATTGCAACTCCATCAGCCGCCACAGCAAATGATCGAGTTGTTTGACTGTCGGTTTAGGGTTCCTCTGCGCATACTGCTCGGCGAGCGCGATGAAGGCGGCAACGAAGCTACGGTAAACCAGTACGCCGTCAGGCAGTTCCGTCAGGTTGTCCCGAACCGGCCTGCCCCTCCGGTTAATTAGCTTCCCCATCGCGGCATCCGCTCTGGCGTCGAAAATTGGCACGATGGGGCAGTGGAAGTGCAGGTACTTTGAGACGAACGAAGTCAGGTACTTCACGGATGTGTGGCTGATGGCTCTAGTGACATCACTGTGCAATCGAACGATCTGCCCGGCCGCGTGATGGTCGAAGGGACGACCTTCGAGGCGCCGCAAACCATCGTCGATTAGGCGCGGATCGTCTATCAGCGCTCGGGCGACCTCGGACTCGGGGTCTTTGCCGGGGTCGCCGCCCCACGAGCGGGATATGCCAGCCGCATATACCCGCCCAACGATGACGACCTTCGTATACGCATCATCGAAGTCATCATGGCCCGCTCGTCGGCGGCTGCAGAGTTCGTAAAGTTCGCTGTCGACCGGTTTCCAGTTGCTCTCATAGTCCGCAATCGCCGCAGCCAATTGGTCCTCCGGCATTTTTGATTCAAGCTCCTCTTTTGGCGCTCGGCGGCGATCGGTACAAGGGCAGAGGCGGCAGGCGCAGCAGGCGCCGAATCAGGCGCCGGGGCACAGTTGGCTGTGCGCCGCCCGCACGAGCATTCGTGCTTGGTCCAACGGGACTTCGGGGTTGGTTTGGACGACGATCTGGGCCGCCTGGGGTTCGGATACGCCACCAGCCAGGGCGTCGCAGATCGTATAGCCGATATTGAGGGCCGTTTTGTGATCGTCGGCATTGTGCGTACGGCCGTTGCTCGCAGCGTCGAGCATCGACAGGTAACTGTTTTCGTCGGCGTGTGCGACGCCGCTGGCGGCAAAGACGGCGGCTGCGGCGGCGATGGTCGTCGTTACTCCACCCGTGAGCCAGGTGCGCCCTCGCCGCGATGGAGTGTGGTCGGTCATCGGTTCCCCCCCTGCGCGTGATCCGAACAACCGCGGATGATATGCACGAACGCCCAGAACGGTGCAGACGTTAACAGGCGATTGCTGAGCGGCGCAGGGAAATTAGCAGGAGGAGGTATGGCCGCTCGGCGCGCAGATTCGGGCGATCGACGAGAGGGAAGCCGAGCAGGCAGCCGCGCAGGACGACGATGACGACCAGGACGACGACGCGGACACCACCTTCGACCCGAACTCGTTGTAATCGGATCCCGGTCGGCTTCGCACCAACCTGCTCTTATCGCAACCACATCGTTCTCTTACTTTTCTTAATATTGGGATAGGCTTTCGCGTATGCCGGGACCCCCGGCAGAGAAACGCGGCATCAAACGCCAGGGCAGGCAGGAACCATGGACAGTCGTCGGTCGCCTACGGGCCGGCAGGTCATCTTCATCACCGGAGGATCCCGGGGCGTCGGGGCAGCGACAGCACGCCACCTCGCGTCCCCGAACACTCACGTCTTCCTCACCTACCGCGAAAAATCCAGACGCGCCCACCAGATTGTCGACAGCATCGCCGCAGCGGGAGGATCCGCATCGGCGGTCCGCCTCGACATCTGCGACCCGGCCGCGTGCGGCGACGTAATCCACGCTGTACGAAACGAATTCGGCCGCCTCGATGCGCTGATCCTCAACGCCTCCGGCGGCCTGGAGCGCAGCGCCTCCGCCGACTATCCGATGCGCATCAACCGCGACGCCCCAGTGCATCTGCTCAACCGCGCCTTACCGCTCATGCCCGCCGGCGGCCGCGTCGTGTTCGTCACCAGCCACCAAGCCCACTTCCACGGCCTCAAACCGGTGCCCGCCGACTACATCCCGATCGCGGAAAGCAAACGCGCCGGCGAAGACGCCCTCCGCGCCATGCGCCCCGAGCTGGCCGCCCGACACGTGTCGCTGACCGTCGTCTCCGGCGACATGATCGACGGAACGATCATCGTCCGACTGCTTCAACGGCGTGACCCAGACGCTGTCGAAGCCCGGCGCGCCCACGGCCCGCTGCCCACCCTCGACGAATTCGCCGCAGCCATCGCCGCGGCCGCGCTCAACCCGGAATCAGCCGACGACACCATCTACATCGGCGGCCGCGACTACCTACGCCTCACCAACAACGCGCCGACCACCCAACAAGTCCGATAGGGCTCCGCGCCGAACGGCAGGCGGGGCACGATCCCACCAAACACGTTGCCCCACAACCCACTAAGAATGGAAGCGCAGATGCCTTTCGCAGAGCCCACGCACTTCATGCAAGCCGCCTCGGCCGTCGACAACGTCCTAGCTCACGCAACCGACGACCAGTGGAGCGCACCCACCCCGTGCACCCAGTGGACAGTCGCCGATGTAACCGAACACCTCATCGACGTCAACCATTCATTCACCGCGCAGCTCCGGCCCGAGGATGGCATTGCGTCGACCACCCACACCGGATCACCGTCCGACGAACTCCTTGCCCAATACCGCTGCTCCACCGAGCAATTGCGCCGCGCGCTCGACTGTGCGACGCAACCCGATGGACAGCTGCCCACATCGCTGCGCATTCGGCTTGCGCTCCGCGTAGCCGATCTGGTCATCCACGGCTGGGACATCGCGACCTCAACCGGCGGCTGCCTACAGATTGATGACCACCTGGTCGACGCGGTGCTCACATTCGCCGACAGCCGCCGCGCGGCCCTGCAACGCGGCGGCCAATTCGCCGCACCCAAACCGATCAGCAACAACGCACCAGCGATCGACCGTCTCGCCGCGCTGTCCGGCCGCACCCCGACGCACGCGCCAGCGCACGGGGAGTAAAGCCGTCACGAAGTGTGGCGCCTGCAGTTCAGCACTGTGGGTGGTGCCAAGCTTTCGATTAACGACAACTCGGCCTTGGTCGAGAGAGCGGCCTTATTTCCAATTCCTTTGCCGTCCGGCAGTACTCGGCCACAAATGTCGCTGGCCAGCGATATCGTCACTTGCATGAGCAACGACGTCACAACGTATCGTTTCACCACCATTGCGGTGGGCGACCTGCCCTACCCGGAAGGATTGGGCAAGGCGGAGTACCCAGAGCTCGAATTCGGTATGAGGCGACTCCTGGGCCACCGCTGGGACGATCCGGTCGCCAACGAGCGGTCTTTCTGGACACCGGCCTACCAGGATCTCATTCACACTCACCTCAGGCCCCATTTCGATCGACATGGCGACATCGTCGAGATCGCCACGAGGGCCGTCAACGGTGCACACGCCAGCCACGCTCTCAACAGAGATATCACCGGCACCTATGCCGAGGCGTTTACCGAATACCGCTGCGGCATTCCGTCGCTCGACGACCTACAAGCCGCCCACGGCCCTGTAATCGCATGGTGGATCCTCGACCCGCCGCGCATTTTTTGGGACGGACGGGCAATGTGGTTCGTCGATGGACGCCACCGCCTCAGCTACCTCAGATCATTGCTGCAGCCGAGCGACCCTGGCTTCCCCATCCTCGTCGAGCTCAGCCGCTCTGCCATAGATGCCGCCGTCTGACCGAGCCACCGACGAGTACCGAAGGGTGGCTGTCGGTGTAACTCTGCGGCCGGTTAATGCACCCATGAACGGTGTAAGTTCTGCAGCATGAGCAAGCGGGTCAGCCTGATCCTTAAAGATGCTGATGAAGCAGCTCTCGCCCCGTATCTGAACGAGGGCACGGCCGAGTTCGAGGCACTACGCCAGTGGGCCGGCCAACGTGGCGAAGGCGACATCAAATCAGAAGCCGGCGCGCTTCGCGCATTGCTCCAAGCCGGCGCGGACGCGGTCGGGGAGGGCGTGCTCGATGCCGGATACGCCGAGCTGGCGGCCGAGTTCAACATCCAACGCGCCGCCGAGCGGCGACCTGCGCGCGACCGACGCGCTCGTAGGAGTAAGGCCGACCGTTGATTCGTGGGATGCGGAGCAACGTATACCGCGTGGATCTCGGACACGGCCCTAAGCCCTGGGTAGTTGTTAGCAATGACTCCCGCAACAGGAACCTCGACACCGTTTTGGCGGCGCGGATCGCCACAACGACCAAGAACGGGCACTTGCCGACAGTCGTGCCGCTGAGCGCCGCCGATCCGCTCGACGGCTTTGTGCTTGTCGACGACATCGTGCAGCTCTGCCACGCCGAACTCACCGCGCCGCTCGGCGGCCTTTCGCTACCGACGATGCGGGAGATCAGTGCAGCGCTACGGATAGCAGTGCCTTGAGCGCTGGGGTTGGCAAATAGAGGGGGACTGAATGCTCACTGTGTCACTTGACCGGGATACCGCCGTGATTTTGATCGCCCAAGCGCGGCAGCTCCCGGTCGCGGATGTGGAAGCCCTCGACGACCGTGATTTGGAGGCTCAATTCCAGAGCGTTGATATCCGCCGAATGCTGGCCCGATTGACAGACGCACCGGCAAAGGAGCCTGCTCCACATGCGCTGCCGCCCAACGGAAACGGGCTAGATGTGCAACTCAGCCCCCTTGAAGCACGGGTGGTCGCCGACGAGTTACTACTGGCTGGAGACACCCTGGTCCGCAAAGCACTCGACCAGCTCGACCGAGGCGCAGTGTTCGATGAACTGATGGACGCGGCGAACCGCCTACTGCAGCGCGGAAATAGGCTCAGTCTTGCGGCGGCCCAGGCCGAGAACGGCTAGACAAGCGAACAGATCCCCAGTAGGCGGTCAGTCGACGGATTTGGACGCCCAGTATTCCCGCAAGCTAGCGATGCGATCTCCGTCGAGCTCGAGGATGGCTACCTCACGCATCAGTTTGCGGTGGCCTTTGACGAGGTCGTCGAAACGGGCTTCCCATTCAGCGATCGCGGTGGATCCGTCGACGTACAGGCTGATGAGCCGTGCGTCGATGTTGGCCTGCTCGCGCGCAACTTTGGTTTCCCAGTACCGTCGAATCTCTGCGGTGGTGCGCATCGGCTCGTCGAGGACGCGCTCGTGATACGTCGCCTCGGGCGTAAAGATCGTGACGATCAGGTCTGGGTTTTGCGTCGTCCACGCGCGCAGATAGGTGTCGACGAGTTGGCGCACGTGCTCGTGCCGTGTGGGTGCGTTCAAGAGTGCTCCGTTACCTGGGCGAGCGGGATTGGCCCGTCGAAACGGGTTCGGTCTCTGAGCATTTCGAAAATCTTTTTGGGTTCTGCCAGCTTCACGGTGGTCAGATCCACACCTGCGGCGGATCCAGACTCCACTCGCGCCCATCGCCATCGCTCCGAAGCGACCTCCGTGTCGGTCAGGACTGCGGTGTAGAAGCCGTCCATTGACGTTTCGCCGGGCAAGACGGCCAGATGAATTGAGCCGTAGAAGTAGCGGTCGTTGACGTTGCGCCACTTGCCGATGATGTGACGGCCGAAGACTTCGGCTTCGATGTCGTTGGCATACCCGCGTTCGCGCTCTTCGAGGCGGGGGCTCGGTGGGTAGTTGGTCGCTGTGACGCCGCCCTTGGTCACGTCGACCTGTGACAGATCGGCGTGATGCAATCCATCGACCACGTAGCTGGTCACCCATAGGCCGGCGAGGTCGGTCGGTTCAATGCCGGGCCGGACACCGGTCAGCAGATCGCCCCGATGCGGGGTATCGGGGTGTCCAAACAGTTCTTTGGCGGACCAACCCGGGAACATCCGCTCCAGCACAGCGCAATGGTAGCCGCGTGGCAGGTTCTGGATTTCGCCTCCGAGCCAGCGGTAGTACTGCGCCTTCGTGGGGGGTGCTGCTTGGCGGGAGACTCCCAATTCCTTTGCCGTTCGGTTGTATTCGGCGACAAACTCCGAGTACGCGTGCAAGTGGCGTTCCTCGAGGAGGGACTTCAGAGCAATTACACGCACGTGGATCAGCCTACCTATGAACGAGACTCAACGAGACGCAGAGAGACTTACCGCGCACTCAATACGCCCCCTCGGGGGATCGCGCGGCGCCCTAGGGGTTAGGTCGGCTTTATCTAGGCTATATGACCGTATTATATTGACCGTCTGGTTTATCCTGACATATGATCGGTTTATGCGTACTGCGGCTCCGGCGTTACTTCCCGTCTTCCGGTCCCAGCACCAGGGTCAACTCCTGGCCCAGCTGCTACTTGACCCCGGTCGGGAGTACACGGTCACCGACCTTGCGCGCACGCTCGGCGTCTCGAAGCAGACCGCCCAGCAAGAGGTCGAACGCCTCGTCACCGCCCACGTGTTGCGCGACCGCCGGCAGGGCCGCAACCGGCTGATCAGCGCCAATCCCGGCCATCCCGCCTTCACGCCGCTGACTCAGCTCGCGCTGCTGACCTTCGGTCCCCACACGGTCATTGCCGAGGAATTCGGCGCCATCCCCGCAGTGGAGCAGGTGCTGGTCTTCGGGTCCTGGGCCGCCCGCTACACCGGGCAGCCCGGCCCGCCGGCCAACGACATCGACGTCCTGGCGATCGGCGAGCCCACGCGCAGCGATTTGTTTGATGCGGCCGACCGCGCCCAAGAGCGCCTCCAGATCCCGGTCAATCCCGAGCAGGCCACACCGGCCCAATGGGCCAAACCCGGCCAGTGGGCTCTGCTCACCGAGATCCAGCAGCGCCCCTACGTCCAAGTCTTTCCCTCGCAGGACGCGGTATGAGCGGCTGGAAGACGGGCCAAGCGCAGATCGCCGCGCTGGTTGAGCGCCGCCACCTCGAGCAGGTCAGCGGTGACGCCGCCAACGGCGCATACCTGCTTCAACAGGCACGACAGCGGCTGGCCGGCGCACGCGCCGCCCGCTCCGCTGACCACATCGGGGCTTTCGAGCTCGCCTACGACGCCACCCGCCAGGCGCTCACCGCGCTCCTGTCGCAGCAAGGCCTGCGCCCGACGACTGCAGGGGGCCACATCGCCGTCGCCGACGCCGCAGAAGCACAGTTCGGCGCATCGTTTCGGGCGTTCAACCGCATGCGCCGAATCCGTAACCAGCTCGAATATCCGCGCAGCACAGCTGATCTGGATCTGCCTGCCGCAGATACCGACCAGGCGCTCGTCGACGCCGAGCGGATCATCGACGCCGCGGACAAGCTTCTCCCCGAACTCGGGATGTGGCCATGACCTCGGCCCTGCGCAGCTCAGCGTTCAAAGCGGTTTCCATTGTCGGCAGATGCTGGGACAATGCACCTATGGGGAGCAAATCCAAGCTGCAGATCGACACCCAAGAGTTGGCGTCAGCGGGCGCTAAAGCAACGCAGACGCTGACCGGTAGCGCCGCGCCGACGTTCGCCCCGCCACCGCCTGCCGCCGAATCGAAACTCGACGCAGCACTGGTTGGCGTGATCGCGAAAACCGAAGCTGTACGCACGAACGTGGACACCACGGACTCGCTCTGGGCCACCAAGCAGCAAGCCGCACTGACCCAGTCGCCGCCGGTTCTGGCCCAACAGGATCAGCACGCCGCGCAGGACTACAACAAGGTCCAGTTCCCGACGCCGGTCGTGAAACCAGGCGGCGGATCCAACCTGCCACGAACCATCTAGCCAGGAGTTTCCCTCATGTCGATCGCCCCACCGGCCCAACCCGCGTGGCCGCCGCCCCCGCCGCTGCAGCGGCGGCGCCGCTGGCCGGCGATCGCCGCAGCCGCAGGCGCCGGCGCAGTCACCGCCGGCGTCATCACCACCCTGGTCACCATCGCCGCAACTCCCGGCCCGGCCAACAACAGCACGCCAGCCGCGGTACCGACGGTCATCGTGACCGCCGCGCCTCAGCGGCCAGCAGCCCCGCTGCCGGCCGCTGAGGCGGACAAGAAGACCTGCCAAGGCTGGGCGATCGCCGACGACCTGGTCACCACCGCGGCCTCGGGCCTCAACGTCATCCCGCAGAACATGCCGTTCACCGACCCCGCCGTACAGGCCAACCCCTCCTGGAAGGCCGCAGTAGACCGCGCCAGCCAGCTTTACGGCCAGGCCGCCGAAACCCTGGCAGGCCAGATTGCGCCCGGTACCAGCCCGGTGCTGGCTGGGTTCGCTGACAGCACCGTCAGCGCCTTGCGGACCCTCGCGGTGGCCTACAAGACTTTCGACCCAACCTCAGGCACCGTCGTGGACATGTTCACCGCCGGCCGTGACGCTCTCGATTGGTCGTGCGGACGATGACTCAGCACCACACCGTTGACGTCGCGTTCCCGCCGCCGCTGCCTCCGCCGCCGGATCCAGGGAAGTGGCCGCCCCCACCCGGGCCGCCGCCACCGCCTCCTGGTGGATCCCGGCGGAGCTGGCCGGCACTCGCTACCGCCGTCGCAGCGGGCGCGGTTGTGGCCGCGATCATCGCCGCGGTGATCACCATGCAGGTCCGCGACACCACGCCAGCCGCCGCGCCGACGCACGCGCCTGTGACGAAGACGGTTCAACCGCCGGCGCCGGCGTCCCCGGCGCCTCTGCCTACTGCGCAAGCGGACCGCCAGACCTGCGAGCAGGGGTGGATTCCGGCAGGTCACTTCATCGACTCGGGCAAAGCTGCGCTTCGGACGCTTCCTGGTGGTGTGCGGATTGGTGATCCAATCGTGAAGACCAACCCGGACTGGAATGCGGCGGCCCAGCAAGCGGCTAGCTTCTATCGACAGGCCGGGGATGCGATGGCTTCTGCCATCGCCCCTGGGACCACTCCAATCCTCGCCGCAGCTGCGGACACAGCCGTGAAAGAGCTCCGCCTGTTTAGTGTTGTCATCAGCACAAACGACGCCACTGTCGGCAATGCCGGAACACTCGGCAACGCGACCGCTAACGCGGTCGGCACCTTGTGCGAGCGGCTAGCACCTTAACTGGAAGGAATTTCTAGCGGTGGCTTCTGGTGCTGGCGATCCCCCAAAGCCCAATACTGAGCATTCGCAGGCGATCCTAGGGACGTCCTGGCCGTTGCAGACGGCCTCCGCGTGGTCGGCCTATTCGGCGAGCTTCACGTCCGCGGCGAATAACTTGTTCCCTCAGCTCCATACGCAGCATGACATCCGCAGCATCGTGGCGCCTATGGAGGGCGCCTTCATCGATGCGGCCCGCAGACTCGTCGACGGGCGTCAGACAACGCTGGAGAATCGCATCGAGGGCTACCGTTATCTCGCCAAGAGAGCGCTGTGGGCTTCCGGCGAGATCCATGCCACGAAGGCCGATTTGGTCGAAATCGTCAATAAGGCCGAAGAAGACATCAAAGCCGCACGCGAGGCCGCCGAGAAGGCCAAACAGGCAGCCGCGGCCGTCCCAGGTGCTGCTGCAGCGATCGACGCTCAGCTCAAGTCCGACATCGCCTCAATCGTTGCCGGCGCCGCGGGTCTGGCCCAGGCGCGCGATGCCGAGGGCGCAGGGAAGATCGCGACATTGGCCACCGATGTCGGCAAATGGGCAGTGCCGTACGGCAACCCGACACTTCCCGAGTCCGGCGGTGCCCCCGGAGCAGCTCCGGCGCCTGCCGCGCCCGCAACACCCAGCCCCCAAGGAGGTGGTGCTGGCGTCAAACCCGTCGACCTCAACAAGTACAACAAAAACGAGGCCGATCCGAACACCTTGCGACCCGATCAGCAGGGTGGCGGTCCGCAGTCGCAGCAGCAGAATCAGGTGCAGCAGACCGCCTTTCATAAGCCGGATGGAACTGACCAGAACGGGACTAACCCGAAGCAGGCACCGGCCGCTCCGCAGATGGGATCGGGTGGTAGCAATCCGAGCTCGGTGATCGGGCAGATGATGAAGCCGATCTCGTCGGGCAGCGGGGGAGGAGGGTCGCCCGCGTCGATGGGATCGATGATGTCGCCGGGCTCGGCTGGTGCCGGGAACGGTATGGGTAACCCCGGTGGGATGAATCCTGCTGGGACACAGGCTGGGCAGTTCCCCAACGCTACCGGCGCGGGCACTGGTGTCGGGACCGGCGCTGGCGCCGGCGCTGGGGCGGGTGCCGGTCGTGGGTCGGGGTTGGCGGGTCTGGGGTCCGGTATCGCTGAGACGTCGGCGCGGATGGCGACTGGAGCGGTCAGCGGTGTCGCGAATAGCCTTGGCGCGGCGGCCAATGTGGGTCATCAGGTCGCACAAAACGTTGCCGCCGCAGCGGCGCCGGCTGCTACCACGGTCGGTTCGTCCGCGGTGACTACTCCTGCGGCTGCCGCGCCGGGCGTTGGTGGTGCTCCGATGGCGATGATGCCCTCGGCCGCCGCGGGTGCGACACCGGTGACTCCAGTGAGTAGCAGTGGACCGGCCGGCCCTGTTACGCCGTCGACGCCGGCGGGCGGTCCGCCGGGGGGTAGTGGGCCGACGCCGGTGGCGGCGGGCACACCGAATGGTGCGCAGGTGGCGCCCTTGGCGATGCCGCAGCAGCATGCCCGTATTCAGGCGATCGGCGCGGACGGTGCCAGCGGTGAGCTGTTGTTCCAGCAGGCCATGGACGCCGGTCATGACGTGATCGGGGCGATGCTGGCCCAGACCCTGGCCCAGGGCTATATCCAAACTCACTATGCGGTCTCGCTGATTTACGAACGCACCGGGGGAGTGACGGCGTGGTTGGCGACCAGCGAGGGACCCTCGAGCATTCCGCTGGGAGTGCGGGTGCCGCAGGACGTTCGGCTAGCGGTCACTGATCCCGTTGTAGGGCGCGAGCTGTGGGAGGCGAGCGCGGCCGCCGGAGGAATGAATCCCCTTGATGTGGTGGTGCGTCACGCCCAGGCCCGTGAGATGGCTGCCCCGGGTGCACGCGTGTTGGCTATCGCCTCATCGCTGCCGAAGGAGCAGATGACCGACTGGACCTCTCAAGTCAATGCGCGGGCCGTGGAGGTTGACCCTCGTAAGGTCTCGCCGACCACCAACCTCGGTGGGCATACGGTGCACCGCTGCGAAGTAGCTATGCCGTGGGAGTGGCGGCAGGCCAACGCTTTTGATGAGCAGCAACGGTTGCAGATCGCGGCCCGGCACATGCATATGGCTGCCCTTTCTGGTCACCTACACGGGGCTGCGAGCGAGAAGGTTATGCGGCTATTTGAGGAACGCAAGCCCATCGGGGAGGAGCTATGGGCGCAGGTTCGCCAAGAGCGGTTTCTTGCGCTGATCGAATACGAGCAGGCCATAGGTGGCCAGGGCCATGGCGGATCGGAGCCGGCGTTGTCTTTGGCGACGGTGCGTGCTGCCGAAGTCATTGAATCCTTGCGTCATTACGAAACCGTGGAGGGGTGCGCGGACTTGTTGTATGCGACGCGGTTAGCCGGCGCCCCGCTTAGTCCCGCCGCCGCCGTCGCCTAGCCAAGGGGTGGTGGCGGAGGTTTCCCGCTCGGTACGGTGGATGCATCGGTTGTCGCGGCCGCTGAACGCCTCGAGATCACGCAGGTTGCGACGGTGGATCAGAGAGACTTTCGGGCCGTGAAACCTCGCCACTGCCAAGCGTTCACGCTTCTGCCCTACGACGCCTAACGTCGACGGCGGGGGAGACGTCGACGAGTGAGCTCATTCGGCGAAATCGGGAAGTCGGGCCGCGATTTGTTCCCAGGTCAGTTCGTTGGCGGCGATCGCCATGACGAAGGTTTCGGCGGCATCGACGTCGAGGGTCGGCGAGATCCGATGTCCGTTGAGGCCGAGCAGCAGCCAGCACGCTGCCCAGCCTGTGCGTTTGTTGCCGTCGGCAAGTGCTTGGGTCGTGACCAACGAGTGCAGCAGCGCGGCGGCCTTATCCCAGATGCCTGGGTAAGCGTCGTGTCCGAATACCGTTGCGGCGGGCCGCATTAGGCTCGACTCAAGTAGCCCTGCATCTCTGACGATGGGGCGGAAGCCGCATGCGTACTCTGCTGCGATGAGGACCTCGTCGGTCGTGGGGTAGTCGGTCACGCGAGGCGCTGGTTCAACTCGGCTGAGCGTTCGGCGATTTGCTGGGCCAGTGCACGGATGCGGCCTTCGCGGTCGCTGGCTTTGTCGAGGATGGCTTGCTTGGCGAAGGCGCGCATGGATGCGCCCGAATCGCTGGCCGCAGAGCGAACGAGGGTGAGTTCTTCCTCGGTGAAGTCGATATTCAGTGCCGGCATCTCACCCTCCTAGCCTTCAAGTACCACCATGGTACCAGTGCCGGTACCATGGTGGTACTGGCATGGCGGGGGTCCCGTGGGCGCCGGCCGGCGTAGGCGTTCAGGGCCGGGTGTCGCTGTCGTCGGCGACAATCATGCAGTCGAACAACAGGTAGGAGGAAGGGCCGGTGGGGGCACTCGATGTCAACCCGGCTGACCTGTTGCGGTTCGCAGACGCCTATTCCGAGCTGGCCACGCGTGCAGCGCAGATTTCCCCGCAGGCAGCCCAGGAGGTCCAGCGCATCGCCGACACCCACGGACCGATGGGTTACCCCACCGCGGTCGGTATCGCCGCGGGACTCGCGAAAGCAGAGGGCCCGCTGCAGGCGAAGGTCGACGACTTCGACGCATACGCGCAGCGGCTGACCGAGCATGCCGCCACCTACACCAGCGCTGACGGCGGCGGGGCCACGAAGCTGGACGGCCTTGACTTCGATCCCAGCGCCCCTCCGCCCGACGGACACGCCGGCGACGTCCATGAAGCCGGCTTCGGTGAGCGCGGGCCCGACGGAGGACCGCTTCCCCTGGACACCGGCGGTGGTATCGAGTTCCATCGGCGCTGGACCGATAAGGATCTGTTCCCTCACCCACCCGCAGCAGCTGACATCAAGCAAGACTCTGTTGGTGACTGCTACTTCGACGCCACGATCGGGGCGATCGCGGAGGCCAACCCTCAGTGGATCAAAGACCGGATCCATTTCGACGAGGACAACAACTCTTTTGATGTGACGCTATGGAACGGTCATCCCTGGCAACACATTACGGTCACCCAAGACGACATCCAGACCGATATCGACCATCACGGGGCCAGTTGGTTGGATAACAGGCAGCCCAATGCGCCGTTGTGGCCCAGCGTGATGGAGTCGGCATACGCGAAGCTGCAATGCCCTGGCGATGATCTCGGACACGCACTCGATTACGGGATCGGGCGTGGCGGCTCGGCACCAGATGCGCTGCAGGCGTTGACCGGTAACCGCGGGGTGAGCATCGACCCCCGCGACGTGTGGCTGACTAATCAGCACATTGATCAGTCGATCTCGGGGGCGCTGGCAAGCCATCAACCGGTGACGATCTCGACCACACCGACCGGTGGCCCACTGTTGAACACGCACGTCTACATCGTCGAAGGCATCAGCGGCAGCGGCAGCGACGCGCAGCTGACCCTGCGCAACCCCTGGGGCGGCAACCCCAACGATCCGGGTAACCCTCTCATCCAGGTCCGGCTGGGCGATGTCATCGGTTCCGGCCCGACCGGCAAGTTCGGCGGGCTGGGGACTCACCCGACGTTCAATGTCAGCATTGGAGAACTGGGCAAATGAACCGGTCAACAAAGCTATGGGCTTTGGCGGCAACAGCATTGGTCATCGTCGCGGCCCTGGGGTATATCGGTGCGCAGTATGTCTTCGCGCGCAAGCCGGCCTCACTGGCCAGCCTGCCCGAGTATCCGTTCGTCGGCTCCGCCTACTCGATCGATGCCGTGCCCGGGCCCGACCGTGCCCGTGTCGAAACGGTGTTGCGCCAGTTCGCGGCCGGGGTCGAGCCCGGGTATCGTGCGACCGCGGAACGGTTCTTAGCGAGCAAGGGCGAATTCATTTGGGACGCAGTGCGTAACAGCGTTGGCGGCTACCTGTCCGCACCGACATTCCGCGTTGACAACGCTGGGCAAACAAGACCGAATGGTGAGGACCTCGCGTTCGCGGTGTGGTCGCGCACCAACCGGGTGCAGCAGTGGTTCAACCCCACACACATCCTCGCCGTGGGCATGCAGAACGCCCTCCAGCCCGCAGCGGCCGGCGACCAAGTACACGTCTATGCCTACTTCGAACTCACACCCGCGGGAGGGCCAGCATGAGCCAGGACGGGATCGACCAGGACGACCCCTACTGGCTGCGGATGATGGGCACCCGGTGGTCACAGCCCACGCTGTCCGCCGGCGACGTCGCCACGCTACTCAATGTCGGCGACCCGGCAGACCTGCTGCGGCACGCACCCCTGCTGCCGGGCCCTGAGCGTGATCCTGACGGTACTCAACGGTGGTCGCGCGCAACCGTTTACAACTACATTCTGCTGCACCAACCAGAACTTCAAGACCAGGTTCCCCGGCTGTATCCGTTCACCGCGGCGCTGGCCCCGGCCACCTTTCTGTTCGGTCAGGTTGTCGACGGGATGGCCGTACACGCGTGGCAGCCTGGCGATGGACGGGGCCCGATCGCGGTGGCCTATGCCGGACACGAGCAGCACGAAAACGAACTTTATCGGCTCGCCGAACCGTTGTTGGCGCGCCTGCCGTGGGCCACGGCGGTGTGCCTGCCGGAAATGTCGACCCACAGGGCCAACGACGGCGCTTCAGCGCCCTACGTTGCCGTAGCAGACCGCCACCGTAAGAGAACCAGCTACGGGTGGTTCGAGGTGGCCGGGCTCCTGCGGGTCGATCTTCCGTGGTGGCCGCCCGTGTTGCGGAATATCGACGCGATCGCAGCCTGGCAGCCCGGTGCCCCGGTGCAGCGGATCCGAGCCCGCGTGGGAGAGTGGCCGGATCCGCGTCGGCTAGCCGCTCTGGTCACTAAGGACACGTCGGAATACGTCACCTCTCTAGTGGGCCGTGCGATCGAGTTTCTCAACCGCGAGGTGGCATCGGGCTGCATCGGTGATCAGAATCGCGAACAGCTACCCGCCCGGCGTGGTCTGCTGCATGCTGCGGTAGCCGATATCGACCTCAGCCGCCCGGCGGTGCAGATCACCGAGGCCGAGGTGGCGGTGCTGCTGCACCAGAATTGCGACGATGAGGCGGTCGCCGCCGACGTCCTCAGGCTGCTGGTTGGTCATAGCCCGATCTCCGGTGTTCTTCCGATCCCCATCACGTCGAATCCCTTGGCGGCGGAGTGGATCGCCCGCCTGGAGCCTGCTGATGGCTCCGAGCTCGGGTTCTGGAAGGCCCGTGGCCACCCTGGGGCCGCGGCGGACGCGACGGCTTACCGGGACCCGCTCAATCCGCACTGCTGGGTTGTGGCGACCGCTGACACCATCTACTCAACGGTGGGCCGATCGGTGCCGGCGACTGGCCAACTGACCGAACTGTTCTACGAGCGCAACGGCGGCATGTTCCGCGACTCGCGGGGCACCGTGTGGCCGTTGCCCGCAACAGGTTTCGGCGTGACCGATACCGGCCCCAGCGGCGGCAGGGCAGGCAAGGAGACGTTGGTGCAAATCCTGACGAACTTGATCCTGGATGCCAGCGGCGACATCACGCGCCGCGAGGTGTCCTACAGCCCCGACTCGCCCTTGGCGCGGCTGGTCGCCCGCACGGAGCCGCCGTTGGTGATCAAGCCGGGCGACCCGGTCCTGGCGATCGGAGAGCGCTGATGGCTCTCGCGGCGTTGCCTGACCCGCCGCAAACCTGGGAGGAAGCCAGGCCGTTGTTGCGGTCGATCTTGCGGCCGGCCACCTACGCCAGCTTGCGCCGAGATGGTGAGGCGGTCGCGTGGCGGCAGCCGGTGTCAGCGTTCGCCAATGAGTTGGTGGCGGTGGATTTCCCGCAGGCCCGGCTCATTGTCACGGTCGAGAACACCGCGCTGTGGGGGGTGGGCTGGCGTGAGGTGTTCGCTGCCGGCCGAGAAAATGTTGCGGCCCTTCACCCTGTGAGCACGGATGTGTCGTGCACCGAGGCGCCGGCCTTCTACGACGTCGAGCAGGCGACCTACATCAGCTCGGCGATCTTGACACCCGGATGGCTGGCAGGGTTCGGCCGGCCTGAAGAGCCCCGCCCGGTGGCGTTTGTGCCCAGCGAAGACGTCTTGCTCATCGGCAGCGACGACCCTGAGGAGGGGGTGAAGTTCTTCGAGGTTGCCGAGAAGATGTATTGCGAGGCCGAAAGACCAGTCTCGCCAGAGGGATTCACGGTCCGCGGTGGGCGGCTGGTGTCCTTCGACAAGGCTGGTCCGCATCCGCTGCGGAGCCTGGCGGTACGGGCGCGCACGTGTGCGGCATTTCGCCAATACGAGGAGCAGACAGAATTTCTGAAGCGAACCTACGAGGAGGACCTGGTCGCGGTGTATGTGGCGGCCGCGCAAGTCATCGAGACCGGACATGGTCTGGCCTCGGCCACCGTCTGGGGCGAAGGCGTGACCTACGACTTGCCCGAGGTCGACTACATCCTGTTCATCAGCAACAACGATGAGCGGTTCGTGGTGCCCTTTTCGGTGGTCGTCGACATAGTCGGGATCGTGCCCACCGCGGCGGTGTTCCCGCGGCGCTATCGCGTTTCCGGGTGGCCCGAGCCAGCGCTGATGGAGTACCTGCGCCTCCACGCCGTGCCGCTGAATGCGTCCTGAGCGCCGCGGCGGCCGACGACGGTTCTACCGGCCACGGTCACCGAGAGGTGATGCGGGGCGCCTGGGTGGCTCGGCGGCATGCAGTAACCGATAGGGCGCTCACCCGACGCGCGCGGAGGGCACGTGACGCCCGTGGGGCCGGTAACATCGACGCTGGTCGAGTCGTCAAGGAGGTGTGTCCCGTGGAACGTAGAACGCCGAAGAAGGTCGTGGTATCGGAGGCTGCGGTGAAACGCTCTGCGATGCGCGCTGTGAAGGCGTCGGCCAAGTTGGAGGGGCGGGTCGTTCCGGCCGGCCACCAACGATCGGCCGCGGCGAAGGCCTACCTCGCAAAGCAGCAGCCGCCGAAGCGCTGATGCCTCTCGCCCCTGGTTACGGTGAGACCCCTCTGTGCTGCTGCTTTTGACGACCGAGCGCGTCGGCCCGTGGGAGCCTGCGGACGCCGGCGGCCGATTCCGCTACTTCCTGGGCACACCTCGTGGCGAGGTCGCGACCTTGCGGCTTGCCGGCTTCCAGCGCGCCGACGGCACCCTCTACGACCTAGCGATCAGCGTCGGCGCCGACGAGCCGTTGAACGCGGCGGCCACTAAGGAGCTCATCGAGGACCTGGGCGCGGCGCTGAAGGATCTGCGACGCCTATCCAGATGACGCTGACTCCGGTGTCGGGGGTAGGCCGCACCTGGATGTCTGAGCGGGTGGGTTCCGACAAAAAATTCGTCGGGATCGTTCTGACGGGAACGGTCGATCTGGTCGGTACTTCCTAGGTATGGGCCTAAGAAGGGGCGCCGTTGATCTATGGAAGGACGCCGATGACCGAACACCAGGACACTACCCCCGAACGGACATCCGAAGGGCGTGGCCGGGCGGGCGCGATCGCCCGCGTGGCTGCGGCCGTGGCCGTCAGCATCGGCTACTGGTATTGGACCCACGACGTCGGCCAGGCCCCCACCGCGACCGGTGTGGCGCTGAGCCTGCTGCGCGAGGCCTTCGGGCCGTCGCGGTGAGCGCGGACTTCTGCCTGGTGTCCCGCGTGCGTGCCACACTTATGCCATGCCCCGCAATCGCACCAGGGTGAGCACAACGGTCGACGCCGATCTGCTCGCCAGCGCGCGCAGTCTGCGGGCCGGCGCCAAGGACCACGCCTTGTTCGACGAGGCCCTGGGCGCGCTGCTGGCCGCCAACCGGGCCGCCGAGGTCGACGCGAGCTACGCCGCCTACGACGAGCACCCGGCCGATGAGCCCGACCAGTGGGGCGAGGTCGCCGACTGGCGCCGGTCTGCGGGGCATCGATGACCCTGCCGGCGCGCGGTGAGCTGTGGTGGTGCGAGATCCCCGGCTCGGGCGCGCGGCCGGTGGTGGTGCTGTCCCGTGATGCGGCGATTCCGAAGTTGCGGCGCGTGCTCGTGGCGCCGTGCACGACGACCGTGCGGGGGCTGGCGAGCGAGGTGGTGCTCGACCCGAGTGATGATCCGGTGCCTCAGCGCGCGGCGGTGAATCTGGATTTGGTGGAAAGTGTGCCGGTGGCGGCGCTGGGGACGCGGCTGGGTCGGCTGGCGGATTCGAGGATGGCGGCTGTGTGCGCCGCGTTGGTGGTGGCGGTGGGTGGCCGCTGAGTCAGTACGCCGTACGAGGCCCTGGTTGCCGTTGGAACAGCTGCAGGGCCGAGATGTGCTCGATGTGGGGTGGCGATGACTGCTTGTGCGAGTGGTGGTTGTTCGGATTCGATCCGGACGATCCGCCGCGCAACGGCACGTTCACGGTGGTCCTGCCCAACGAGCCAGACTAGGGGCTGGCGCTGATGTCCCAGGAGCCGTCCTCGCCGTAGTCTCGTCGAGATCCCATGACTGGCCGTTCGGGTCCAGGACGTGGTCGTGTTCGCAGGTTGGGCAGCGGAAAGCAGTGACCAGACCGACGAGGTGCTTGCCGCCACGGAGGCGGGCCCGTCCGATTGCCGTTGGCGCACTGCGCTTGTCGGTCCAGATCCGGCCGATGTTGATCAGCGCGGACGCGGCGCTACCGCAGTGTGCACAGCGGTCGGGCTGCTTGGGTGGCGGGCAGATCATCATGCCGCGGGTGTCGCCCCAGGCGCCCCATTCGACGGGCAGGCCGTCCGCAGCGAGGCGGGAGGTCGTGGTCGCGCGGCCACAGCTCCAGGGCCTGCTGGCGCGGATCAGTGAGCGGCATCGTCGATCCGGCTCAGGGAGGTCGGCCATGCCGGCGCACGTGACCGCGGGCTGCGGGATGAGGTGCCCATTGGGGCCGACGGTGTAGCCGTTCGGCGGTGGAAGCGGCAGGGGGACAACGGTTCCGCCGGTGGCCGCCGCGTACTGGTGAGCTTCGGCGTCCTCAGTGGCGGTGAAGATGCGGCCCGCCTCGGGGCGGCGCGGCACTTTCACCATCATGGTGAAGTCCGAGACCGTCGCGTCGGTGCGCTTGCGCGGCTTCTGCGTGACGTGGTGGGGGGATGGCTCTCCGGGTTCGTTCACCTGGCCATTGTCCGGCCGGGCACTGACACGGCGTCCCATTGCTCAGTAGGAGCGTGGTGCCGGGTCCTGATCGCATACGCGGGTCGTCGAGCACTGCGGCGGCCGCCGCTGCTCGCCGCTCCACGGAGGTGATTCGGCAGCCGCGGTGCCCGCACGGCGCCGGCGTGGTGTCGCCCTCTGCTGCACCCATCTCAGTCGCGCATGTTGGCGAACGGCAGACGCCCGTAGTGGGCGCGGAACTGGGCGATCATCGCAGTCTCAGTGGTGGCGGCGGCGCCGTCGTCGTCGGTGCCGCGCCATCCCACCAGCAGGTCGTCGTGGTCGGCGAGCTGCCAGATGCGGCGGCCGCCGGTGTGGCCGACGGGTTCACCGGCGCCGGATCGGCGGAACTCGTCGAGGCGCTTGCGCAGGCCACGGCGTCCGCTGGCGCCTGCGCTGGCCTTCCCGATGTAGACGATGTGGGTGCCGGGCACCCACAGCGCCTGCAGCTCGGCGACGGGCACCGTCGGGTCCTTGCCCTTGAAGTGTCCGGCCGGCGAGGTGTCCAGGAAGGTCGGCGGTTCGTCGGTGGGCCGCACGATCACGTACACGCCGGGGCCGGTGGGCACCGGGGCGGTGGGAAGGGCGGTGAACGGGACCCAGCCGGTGAAGCCGCTCAGGTCGATCGGCTCGGACGTCATGGGTTTCATGGTTGTCAGCGGCGCCGGCGGCGTTCGGTGTCGAGGTGGACGACGTCGGCGTCCTGGTGGTCGACGCCCCCGGCTGCGGCGGTGGCGGTCTGGTGTTCGGCGACGGCGGCGGCGATGCGGTCGGCCATCTTGCTGATCGTGTCGTCGGTGATGTAGACCTTGGCGGCGTGGCGGCCGATGCGCGCGAGGCGGGCGACGTGGTCGAGGTCGTCAGAGATGTCCTGGCGGGCGGTGTCCTCGCTGACGGTGAGTCCGTGCCGGTCGGCGAGCAGGGAGACCAGCAGTGCGGCGCGGTCGTCGAGCCAGGGGGAGCGGCGTGCTTTCATCGTGGCTGAACCGTACCGGCCGAGGGCGGCGCGGCAGCACCGGATGCGGGCGGTGTGCGCGGCGGCTGGCTGTCGCTGTGGACTGGCGGGCCTGAAAAAGGGCGCTGCAATTGGCGGGCAAGTGTCGCCTGGTGTCGCATCTATCGGGGAGAATCATGGATAACTGTTGAATTGGTGCAGGTAGGAGACGTGTGTGGCTGAGTTAGACGTCAATTCGGCTGATTTGGTGCGCCTCGCGGACGCCTATTCGGAGTTGGCGCAGCGTGCGGCGCAGATTTCGCCACAGGCCGCCGACGAGGTGCAGAAGGTGATCGACACGCACGGACCGATGGGCTATCCCACCGCGGTCGGGATCGCGGCCGGTCTGGCCAAGGCTGAGGTGCCGGTGCAGGCCAAGGTGGCTGATTTCAACACCTACGCGCAGCGATTCAATGAGCACGCGGACACCTATACCCGGGTCGACGGCCAGGACGCGCAGCGGGTGAAGGCACTGGATTTCTCTACTGATCTACCCGGCACGGGGCAAGGCAAAGATTCCCCGGCCACGCCGTTGGACTCCAAGACGTGGAAGCCCGGTGACAAACGGCACATGCCGTACATCGCAGGGAAAGGTGGAAAGGGGCCGCCGAACACTGCTGATGCGCCGCCGTGGGTTGACATCTACGACAGGACCAAAGAGCCGGATCAAGTTCCGCACAGTTTCGTTCGGTCTGATGAGATCCCGGGCGTGAAAGTCCTGCCGCCCAACCAGTTAGGCCCGGCGCCGTTCTATGACGAACACGGCAACGAGATCCCCTACGTTGAGCTCAGTCCCAAGTCGGGGGTGTGGGTGCCGCAATCGGATTTCCCTGGCGCCAAGATGTATTCGCCGGGTGTTACGCCGAACCCTTTGCCGCCCTATGGGTATGACGAGTGGCTGCCGGGCTCAGGGATTTATCTGTGGCATGGAGATATGGTTCCCGAGCCGTATAACCCACATAGCATGCTGCCTGGCCAGACCACACCGCAATAACCGCGCGGCCATCCGAACTGTCAGCGACGGCCTGGGTGCGTTCGCCCAAAAGCACGCGCTAGTAGCGAGTTTCGGGCGGCCGCCTCGGCGGCGGCACGGGTACGGCGTTGCGCGCGAAGGTCTCGGTCGAAGCGCCGGTGCAGGATGCGTTCTTCGCGCCGGCTGGGTTCGCTGTTGATGAGCCGGCTCAACTGGGTGTCGGTGAGACTGGTGGGTTGACCGGCGCTGTCGTGGGCGGCGATGACGATGTCGCCGCGCAGCAGGGGCACCTCGTGGGCGGTGAAGCGGGTTGTCGCCAGCAGCAGCCCTGTCGCCTGGCGGTTGACTCGCAGCCACGGGTGGTGGGTGAACCAGAAGTCGAGCGTGCCGTCAGTACTGGTCAGCACCTGCAGTTGGTGGGCCCGGACGAGGTCGGCGATGTCGGCCACACATCGAGGCTCGACCTTGTACAGCTCTTCGTTGTGACTGGCCAGAAGCGTAATCATGATCCTCCTTGCTCCGGCTACTTTCCTTCGGGGTCGAAATTCAGACGGGGAGCGGTAGACAACAGATCGGCCGAAAACAATTGCTGCGCAGAATAATCGCATTCGTCTCGTTCAATGTTCGAATGGTAACAACCGGAGCGGACACCGTCGTCAATTGATCATGGCGGCGGTGCGAGTGCGTGGATGCCCGGTAAGTCCGGTGACGCGACGGTGGCCCGGCCGCCCAGATGCGCTGGCTCGTCGGATACGACTGCGCCGACGTCGGGTTTCCGCTTAGATCAGGTCCATGGATCTTGATCGGCTGCGTGCCGGCGATGTCACAAGTCACCGCCGTATTGACGCTGACCTTGGGGTGCTCGGCCGCCAACTCGTCGTCATCTCAGGAATAGCTTGCCCGAACTGGAAGATCAACGACGATCACCGCCACGCAGAAAAATGTGTTCTCCATCTGCGCGAACGAGTCGACGACATAGAAGACACACCTGCGGTGTTCGTCGGATTGGCGAGCGTCGCCAACGGGGAATCGGAATACACCTTCGCCACCGACGCCGCGACCGTCGACGTGGACGACGCCGGCGAGCTTGTTCTCCATACTGACCTCGTCCTCATCGGTGAGTGGTCAGCGCTTTCTCGTTTCAGCTACCAGATCGTGCTGACCACACGCAAAGTGGTCGCGGAGATCGCAGGCACCATCTCGTGGCCGACACAGTGGTTCCGGCCGCCTACACCGGATCCCGCCGGCGTTTCCGGAATCTTCACCGTGGTAGCCAATAGGCGTGAGGTTACCGAGAAAGATAGTGGCCCTGGGCAATTCGGTGAACTCACTGAGACGCTCACGCCGGTTACGCCTGGGGAGATTGTTTCTGTGATCATCGATGGAGAAACCACCCGGGCTGTATATCGAATCGTCGGGCCCCCCAAGGGGATCGAACTGAAAGTCACCGTAGCACAAGATGGCAGCCTCGGCGACGGCGTCCTGTTCGATGCACCACATGGCGACATCGTGACCCTCACCGTCGCCCAGCCGACGCGCTCCGACATCGACTTCACCGCTATCGTGAAGAAAAAGCCGGCATGACCGCACCGCTCATCCCGCCAGAATCGCAGGTCCTGCGCATACCGGTCGCCGGCCCCTACCCGTATAACACCCTTGCGTACGTCCAGTATCTCGTGACGAGGGAAGATCTTGAGAGCCTTACGATTTCCATCGCGCCCGGCCAGATTGTGCGCGAGACTTTTCGTTCTCCCAGCCCGCTCATACTGCACGGATTTGACTCGAAAGACCAACGCCAAAAACGCGTAGAGCACTCCTCGACGGCCGTCTTGACGTCCCTCGCGGCCAGCGACGCCGAACCCTTCACCGCCGCAGTCGACAGCATCGGGATTGACGCGCAAATTGATGACGAGAGCGGCCAGGTGTTCTACACGTTCTCGCAAGCGAAGCGGTATATCTACAACAGCCCCTTTTTCGACAAGCAACTTAACTTCGTCATCCGGTTCAGCAGCTGGGTACTGCTCTACGAGCCGCGCCCCGAGGATCCCTACGAACGCGACAAGACACGCAACCTGCACGCCCGTGTGCCCGTTGGGCCGCCCCCGGTAAAGCGCTTTGGCGACATGAAGACGCCGTGACAGCCGGCCGATACCACTCGCGTCATTGAGCCTCGACCCGAGCGCGCCGCGACTACCCGAACGTATCGAACTGTTAGGCCGCGGTGCGCCATTGTGGACCATCGAACGGTGACGGCCCGCGCAGTACTCCGTCCAGGCGCAGCAGGAGCCGCAAATGCGGGTTGGTCTCCGGCGTGTTTGCCTGCACAACGCTCAGACGCGTTTGCCCTCCGGAGATCACGGCGCTGACGTAGTCGAGCAGGGGGTCGGGTACGTACCCCAAGTGCAGGTCACCGTGAGTGATTCTGATGGCCGATGCGTTCACCGGGTTGTCGGGCACAGGCTGTAATCCCAGCACGGTGTCGCGTGTCAGTGTCGAAATCGCGCGGCTGGCTTCGTCAGTGCAGTAACGGATGCCGTGCGCCAAGAACCGCGCCTCGGTGTGGCCGTCGGCCTGGTCAATCTGCGGTAGCGCAATGAGCTCGATCGTGTCGCCCTCTCGATATCCGCCCGAGGCGGTGAGGATTTCCCACGAATCGGCATCTTCAGCCAAGTTCAGGCTCGCCAAGTACTGTGGCCTGTCAGCACGCTTGGCGCCGATCACGCGCTCGGCGAACGCGGAAAACAGGTGGGCGCGGCGGTAGCGGCGGCGAACGTCGCTGAAGCCGATCAGCGGCACAAACGACGGATGCTGTATCGCCGCCTGCAAATAGGCGAACTCGAAGGTGTCATCGACGAGTTTGTCGAGGAAGCCTATTGCCCGATACGTGCCGTCAGGGTCGCGTCTGGTCACGATGAGCCGCGCCACCGTTGCGGGAGTGTGCATCCCGTTGGTGCGAATCAGAAGACCGCTATGCGTCATCGATCAGCCGCCTCCGATTCACTGCGATAACTTCGGTCACAAACCTACGGGTCACCTCTGACATGTCGGGTATCGATCTCACAATATCTTCGCACGCGCGGTCGCTGACCTGCGATATTTGCCGCATCCAGTAGGCGCGCGCCCGTGGGTTCGCCGCCTGCAGCGCATGCAACGCCAGGTCGACCAGCGTCACCGGGCCTGAGTCAGGGAAGCGGAAGGCTTTGCCGCGGCGGCACCACACGTCAATCCCCTCCTCAAGCGCCCGCGCGTGGAGGGCTTCGCCATATCCGCTGCCCAACGCGCTGCCGTGATCGAAGCTGTGGGCCAGGCGCGTGACGCCGTCCGGCGCCTGGATCAGCGCCCAGTTATAGGCGTGGCGGTCGGTATTGACGATCCAGGCGTCTAACACGAGGTAGCCGGCGAACACGTCGAACGCCGGCCAGTCCTCGTACGGGGTTTGCGGTGGCCCGTTCAGCCCTGCGAGCGCGTGTGCGATCGCGTCGATGGTGTGTCCGTGGCCGGTATCAGTGTCGAAGGCGTCGTCGAATTCTTCGAGCCGGCTCGCTCCTGCACTGAGGACCCACCCGCTGGGCCGCACATCGCGGCTGATCGAGCCCCGCACAGGTTGGTTGTCGCTGAGCTGCACCGACAGGGCCAATTCCGTCGTGGCGGCCGGCGCCCGCATGAGGTGGGCTAATTCAGCTGAGATTTTCTCCGCCCAGTCGTCGCCTCGGACCAGCACATCAGGCGCATCTCCGCGCTGTCGGCGCTCTTTGGAGAGCAACAGCTCCTTGGTTCGGCGCGGTTTGAACAGCCACTCCCGGCCCGCCTGCGGGCTGCTGTCGGGGGGAATGAACCAGCGTTTGCTTTCGTCGCCGCCAGGCTCACGTTCACCTCGGACCCATCCCGCCGCGGCGAGGTCGACGACGGTGAATGGCACAACCCAGCGTAGCGGGCAGGCTTAACGACGCCGGCGAGAAGCGCGTACCTCGCATCAGCACGCCGCCGCTTAGCCGTAGCCGCGGTCCTTGTCGACGATTGCCTGCAGCGCAGCGTGGTAGCAGACAATCTGCATGCGCACCAGGTCGAGTTGCTGCAGCATGGCCGCCAACGTCGTGGTGGTGTTGTACGTCGCGTAGCTGGTTGCGCCGAGGAGATCAACGCCAAGGGGCTCGGCGGGGTGTTCGCGTGCTTCGGTGATGTCGTTGCGGATCGCCTCGAGCTCGACCTCGACCCGCGCGATCAGATCCGCCGCGCGTCGCAGGTGTCGGTCGCGCTTTCGCAACACAAGCTGCCGGCAGTGCTGCCAGGTGGGCACGTTGGCCGCGGGCAGGTAGGCGTGTCCGCGGGCGGATCTCACCGCTTGCGGCAACAGCTCATCAGCAATCAGCAGCTGCAGTGTTTCGGCGCTGATACCGCAGAGTTTCGCGGCCTCGGAGAGCTTGAGGCTTTGCGGCTCTTCAGGATTGGTCACTGCTTAGCGGCCTTTGCGTAGTACGTGCACCCGCGGTTTCGGGGCGATCAGCGGGGCACCCTTGGGGCCTTTGATGTAGTCGCCGATGTATTTGGGCTTGCGCCAGCTGTGGTTGGGGCCGTAGGCCTGCTGGCGCCAATGGCCCGTGACGGGAAGCGGTGGTTGTAGGTGCGGCCGGGCTCGGCGCCGGGTTCATAGGTGGCGGCTCGGGCACGTAGATCGACGATCGTCACGGTTGAGGGTTCTCGCGGTGGCCGTTCTGCGGGTGGGTGGTCGTCGTCGGTGTCGGCTGGTGGGGGTTCTGGCGGTCGAGGCGGTCCGATGGTGCGGGTTTCGGCGACGTTGGCTTGGGCCATGAGTAGCCAGGCCGCCCCGACGGCGCTGACGAAGGGGTGCGCGCTTTCGGTGTTGTGGGCTTCCTCGGTACGCGGGATGTCGGGGTTGACCATGATCGTTTACGCTCCCCAGACCGGGGAGGTGGTGTCGGCGAGCCGTAACACCTCAGGGTTTTGGTCTTCGCGGGAGAACGGCACCATTTGGAGCAGGCCATCTGGTCTGCTCCACCACCACACGCCGTCCCAGGAGATGTCGATGATGGTGGCGACGTCTGGGGTGAGGCCTTGGGCGATGTAGGCCGGGTTGTTCAGTCCGGCCTCCACCGCGTCGGGCTTCAGGAGTCCAGAAGGGACGGTGCCCGCGGATTTCGCCCAGCACAGCATGCCGGTTGGCGCTGGTAACGCGGCTGCCGGCGTCCACTCAGGCAGGGATTGCGCGGCATCCAAAACGACGTCGACCATGTCGCGGGCGACCCAGTACAGCTCGGCGGTGCGTAGGGCCTGGGCTTCGGCTCTGATGATGGGGGCGGTATCGGCGAATCTCTTGATCAGGCGTTGGATTCTCTTTGCCGTGGCGATGTCTTGTGCTGAGGCATTCGGCGGAGGTGGGACCTTGTACTGGTCGAACGAGATCTCCGCCGTGGCGTCGACCGCGCTACACCATTGCCGCCGGATGATCGGAACGCTCGTTGCCGCCCACGGGGCGCCACGCCGCCGGCTCATGGAAGCTCGCGTTGTGACTCGATGCGCCTGCATTCCTCGACGCTGACGATTGGGCACTTGATGTGGGCGACGAGCCGCATGCAAGTATTCTGCGCCACCATCCTCGAGCAGCGATCGGCACTTATCGGGTGAGTGCGCGGCGGTGGACGGTTTCTCTTGGTGATGTTGGCGGTGAGGCCCTATGGGCGGGGACAACATCTGGCTCAAAGGCCGCCACGACGAAATCGCATCGCTCAACCGAATATTGCTGTCCATCACCGACGTCACCGATCATGCCGTCCGCGGCGCCGGTGTTAACGACCAGACTGCGTAGAAAAGGATTCGGCACCATCATGCCCCAGCACCTGCGCGATGCAGCTCATCGGCGACACGAAGAAAGCCTGCAGCGACCCACCGATGCGCTGACCGCACTGTC
>NZ_LZLL01000592.1:0-1369 GCF_001669335.1 Mycobacterium sp. 1245852.3
AGCACCATGGTGACGGGCAGCTTGTGCAGCGCCACGTCCATCATGATCTGGTCGAAGGCCCGGTTGAGGAACGTCGAATAGATGGCCACCACCGGGTGCATGCCGCCCATCGCCAGCCCGGCCGCCGACGTCATCGCGTGCTGCTCGGCGATGCCGACGTCGAACAGGCGGTCCGGGAACTGCTGCCCGAACGGGCTCAGCCCGGTCGGGCCGGGCATGGCCGCGGTGATGGCCACGATGTCGCGGCGCTTGTGCGCGTAGCCGATGAGCGCGTCGGAGAACGTCGCCGTCCAGCCGGGCCCGGCGATCTTGGTCGCCTGGCCGGTGACCGGGTCGATGACGCCGCAGGAATGCATCTGCTCGGCCTCGTCGTCCTCGGCCGGGGCGAAGCCCATCCCCTTGCGGGTCACCACGTGCACGATCACCGGGCGGCCGAAACCGCGGGCGTGCCGCAGCGCGGCCTCCACCGCGCGCTCGTCGTGGCCGTCGACCGGACCCACGTACTTCAGTCCCAGGTCGGTGAACAGCAGCTGCGGCGACAGCGAGTCCTTGATGCCGGCCTTGACGCTGTGCATCACGCGGTAGGCGAGCCTGCCGACCAGCGGCAGCGCGCGCAGCGCGTCGCGGCCCTTCTCCAGGGCCTGCTCGTAGGCCGGCTGCAGCCGCAGCGAAGCCAGATGATCGGCGACACCGCCGATCGTCGGGGCGTAGCTGCGGCCATTGTCGTTGACGACGATGATGACGGGCCGGCCGGAGGCGGCGATGTTGTTCAGCGCCTCCCAGCACATGCCACCGGTGAGCGCGCCGTCGCCGATCACAGCGACCACGTGCCGGTTGCGGTGTCCGCTCAGCTCGAAGGCCTTGGCCAGGCCGTCGGCGTAGGACAACGACGCGCTGGCGTGGCTGGACTCCACCCAGTCGTGCTCGCTCTCGGCGCGCGACGGATACCCGGACAGGCCGCCCTTCTTGCGCAGGCTTTCGAAGTCGTGGGCGCGCCCGGTCAGCATCTTGTGCACGTAGGCCTGATGGCCGGTGTCGAAGATGATCGGATCGTGGGGTGAGTCGAACACCCGGTGCAGGGCGAGCGTCAGCTCGACCACGCCCAGATTGGGCCCCAGGTGTCCCCCGGTGGCAGCAACCTTGTGAATCAGGAACTCGCGAATCTCGGCGGCCAGATCGCGAAGCTGATGCGTAGAAAGGTGCTGCAGATCAGCGGGCCCGCGGATCTGTTCCAGCATCCAGTCAGTCTACGCAGCGCTGTGGAGAACACTACTGACGAACGTGGCGACGTTCATCGCTGCTGCGCGGGGCCGAACAGTCCGGCGAGCGTGTCATGAAGGTCGGGGTCGGCCAGGATGACGACCTCGTC
>NZ_LZLL01000593.1:0-12372 GCF_001669335.1 Mycobacterium sp. 1245852.3
GGCGGGCAGTCCGCGGCCAACGTCGGAAGGGGATACGGCCTGCCGCAGGACCGGATCGTCGTCGCGGCCGACGGCGAACCGATGCAGCTGGGCGCCTACGACGTCACCCTGATCGAATCGCACCACTGCCCGCCGACCAGCCGCGCGCCGGTGCGGTCGGCGACGAGTGCGGAGTCCAGCACGTGGTCGAAGTGGGTGTGCACCGGGATGACCGCCTCCAGCCGCGAGACCTTGGCCCGGGCCAGGCATCCGTCGACGCGCGCCGGCGAGGGTGCCACCTTGCCGGCCGCGACCGTGGCCAGGCCGGGCCGGGAGAAGTAGCCGTCGGTCATCAGGGCCGACGAGCCGTCGTCGATCAGCAGGGTGGCGACGCCGATCCAGGTCACCGAGAGCCCGTCGGCCTCGGCGGCGGGAGCGTCGAACCGGCCTGCGTACCGCGCGATGTCGGGACGCCCGAGTTTCAGTCGCATCAGCAGAACGCCCTGATCTCGGTGCCGGTCGTGGCAAGGCGGTCGCGGACGGCGGCGGCGATCTGCACCGCTCCCGGCGAATCACCGTGCACGCAAACCGATTCCACCTTCAGCGTGAGTTGGGTGCCGTCGATCGCGGTGACCTGCCCGGAGTCGACCATGGTCGCCACCCGGTCGGCGATCACCGCTGGGTCGGCCAGCACCGCGCCTTGTTCGCGGCGCGACACCAGCCGGCCGTCGGGCCGGTAGGCCCGGTCGGCGAAAGCCTCTGCGACCGTGCGTAATCCGCGCCGAGTGGCTTCGTCGAAGAAGGCCGAGTCCGCCATGCCCAACACCGGCAACCCGGAATCCACCAGGCGCACCGCCTCGGCTACGGCGGCGGCCTGCTCGACGTGGGTGACGATCGTGTTGTACAGCGCGCCATGGGGTTTGACGTAGGACACCGTGGAGCCGGCCGCGTGCGCCATCGCCCGCAGCGCGCCGATCTGATACACCACGTCGGCGATCAGGTCCTCGGCGGCGACGTCGATGAAGCGCCTGCCGAACCCGGCCAGGTCGCGGTAGCTCACCTGCGCCCCGATGCGGACCCCGCGCCGGGCGGCCGACCGGCATACCCGCAGCAGGCCCGCCGGGTCACCGGCATGGAAACCGCACGCGACGTTGGCGCTGCTGACGATGCCGAGCATGGCGTCGTCGTCACCCAGGCGCCAGACACCGAAGCCCTCGCCCAGGTCGGCGTTGAGGTCGATAGCGGCCACCCGCCCAGCTTATGGGGGCGCCCGGCGCCGGCCTAGGCGAGGAGGCGCGGCGCCGGCTACCGCCCGCTGACCTTGGCCGCGATCCGCTCGGCGAGGTCGACCGCGGACCCGCCGGGCACGAAGGAGCCGCAGGTGGCGACGTCGATGACGACGTTGTTGCGCACGGTCAGCGCCCGCTGGCACGTCCAGCCGTCGCTACTGTCCTGAACTTCGGAGGTGCTGAGCGTGCCACCGACCTTGTGGGCCTCGCCGACGGTCCACGCGATGTCCGGCTTGTCCACGGGATGTTCGGAGAACTTCCGGTTGGCGCAGGCGGACCACCGTCGCACCGAGGCGTCGTAGAACGCGTTGGCCTTGCGCGCCGAGGGGTAGGCGACCACGGCCTGGATGGCGGAGTCGTTGCGGACCGCCGGGTCGTCGAAGTTGTCGTCGAGGCGCTGGCCGCGCATCGCGATCCAGCCGGTGTCCGCATAGACGGCCTCCTGGGCCGGGCCGTCCATCGCCAGACAGCTCTTGTCGCTGAAAGTCGAACTCCAATCCCACATCGTCTGAACGCCGTACCGCAGCCGCATCCCCGAGCTGAGCAAGGAGTTGATCTGGTCCACCCCGAGCAGCAGCCCATCCAGGGCCGCGGCGGCCACCGGCGGCTGGAGCAGCGGACCGGAGGTGTCCGCGGGCGACGCGCTGCCGCCGACCACGGTGGTGCAGCCGGTGGCCAGGGCGGACACCGCCGCGGCCACCAGCAACGCGATTCGCCCGCGCACCACTGCCTCCCGGACGTGGAACCTTATGGGGCCCAGCTTAAGCGGCAGCGGATCGCCGGCGCCCGATCAGCCAGCAGACCAGGTAGATCAGGAACGAGATGCTCGCGACGAACACCGACACCGGCACGCCCGGCGCCAGCGACAGCAGCAGGCCCCCGACCGCGGACACCTCGGCGAACACCACCGAGGTGACCATCGCCGCCGCCGGGGAGGCGACCACCCGGGCCGCCGCGGCCGCCGGCGTGATCAACAACGACATCACCAGCAGCGCACCGACGATCTGCACCGCCTGGGCCGCCACCACCCCGACCAGGGCGGCGAACACGATGCCCAGCGCGTAGACCGGCACGCCGCGGGCGGCGGCGACGTCGGGGTCGACCGTGGCGAACAGCAGCGGGCGGTAACACGTCGCCAGCACGGCGATGACGAGCAGGCAGACCAGCGCCAGCATGGTCAGGCCCGTATAGCCCACCCCGACGATCTGGCCGGTCAGCAGGGCGAAGCTGGTCGACGTGCGGCCCGGATAGAGATGGATGAACAACACCGCCAGGCCCAGCCCGAACGCCAGCACCACGCCGATCACCGAGTCGCGTTCCCGGTCACGCCGCCCGAGCACACCGAACAGCGCCGCGGCCAGGGCGCTGCCGATCAGGGCGCCGAGGCCCACGCCGAACCCCACCAGCAGCGCGAAAGCGGCTCCGGTCAAAGACAATTCGCTGGAACCGTGCACGGCGAACGACATCTGGCGCATCACGATGAACGGCCCGATCAGCCCGGCCACCAGGCCCAGCAGGGCGGCCGCCAACAGCGCCTGCTGCACGAAGTCGTGGGCGAGCAGGTGGGCGGTGATGTCGAAGGAGAACAGGTGGTCCAGCAGGCCGGTGAGCCGATGTTCCATCAGCAGTACCCATCGTCACGAGCGCCGGCCACCACGTAGCCGTCCTTGACCTTCACCACCTGGATGTCGGATTGGTAGAGCGCCGAAAGGGTCTGGCTGGTCATCACCTGCTCGACCGTGCCGATCTCGAACCGGCCGTCGACCAGATACAGCAGCCGGTCCACGTACGGCAGGATCGGGTTGATCTCGTGGGTGACGACGATGACGGTGGTCGCGGCGTCCTGGCGGCGCCGCTCGATCAGCGCCGACACCAGCCTGGCGTTGGCCGGATCCAACGTCAGCAGCGGTTCGTCGCACAGCAACAGCAGCGGGTCGCTGACCAACGCCTGGGCGATGCGCACCCGCTGCAACTCGCCGCCCGACATCGTCCCGACCCGGACGTCGGCCAGGTGTTCGCCGTTGACCTGGCGCAGCGCCTGGCGCACGGCCGCGCGCCGGCGGGCCCGATCGGCCGACCGCAGCGGGATGGCGCCCCAGCGCGGCCCGTCGATGCCCAGCCGCACCAGGTCGCGCCCGCGCAGCATCACGTCGGCGTCCATCGGATGGTGTTGGGGCACATAGCCGATGCGTCCGCTGCCCGACGTGATCGGCCTGCCGTCCACCAGCCCGACACCGGCGCTCAGCGGCAGCTGCCCCAACAGCACCTTGAGCAGCGACGTCTTGCCGCTGCCGTTGGGGCCCAGCACCGCGATGAATTCACCGCGCGACACCGACAGGTCCAGGTGGTCCCACAGCACCCGGTCGCCGAAGGACAGCCGCGCCCCGCGCAGCGAAACCGTTTCCGCGGGGTTCTCGATGGCCGGTTCGAGGCTCACGACGGTACGGTCCGGCTCGACCGCAGCGCGGACTGCAGCTGATTGACCGTGTTGCGTTGCCAGGCAAGGTATTCCGTGCCTTCGGTCAGCGTTTCGGACACGTCGGTGACCGGGACGCCCGCGTGCCGTGCGGCGTCGCGCAGACCGTTGATCGCGGTGGTGGAGGTCTGCGGGTTGACCAGCACCGCCGACACCTGACGACGGTTGACCAGGTCGAGGACCACCGCCATGTCGGCCGGTGCCGGATCGGTCTCGTTCTCGATGGCCGCCTCGAACGCGGGCGGGGTCCGGTTCGCCAGGCCCGTGGCCTTCAGTAGGTAGAACGCGACCGGTTCGGTCGCGACCACCGAGGTGTTGGGATAGGCGGTCGCGATGGCGTGTTCGGCGCCGGCGATCGAGTCGGCGTCGCGGCCGAACGCGACGGCGTTGGACCGATAGTCGGCGGCGTTGCCCGCGTCGATCGTCGCGAGGCGCTCGGCGATGGTGCTCGCCACCGCTTTGGCGACGTCCAGGTCGTAGAAGACGTGCTCGTTGCGGGGTGCTCCGTCGTTGTTCAGAAACGAGTAGGCGTTGACCGGCTTGGCGTCCGGGTGGCGGGCCAGCACGTCGTCGACCCACCCGTCGTACCCGCCGCCGTTGAAGACCACCAGCGGGGCGTCGGCGATCGCGGCGGCGTCGGCGGGACTGACCTCATAAGAGTGGGGGTCGATGTCCGCCCCGCTGAGAATGGATTTGACGGCGACGTGGCGGCCGGTGACGGCGCGCGCCACGCTGCCCCACACGTCGGTGGAGGCGACGACGGAGAGCGCGCGCGAATGCGCCGAACCGACACAGCCGGTGAGCACCGCGCCGCCGGCCACCGCCAGCGCGGCCGCCAGCCATCGCGTCGCGTCGGCGGTCCTGGCCTTAGCCGTTCGTTGCCGCGTCGGTGCCATGTGCACGTCCGATTTCCTCCCGCCGGCCAGTCAGCCGATCCACAATACTAATGAAAACCGTTTCCATTACAAAGCCGCAAGCTGAAGCACGTACGCACGGGCCCCGATCCGCTGTAGCCTCACCGAACGTGAGTCCCACACCGCGCCGGCGTGCGACTCTGGCGTCATTGGCGGACGAGCTCAACGTTTCGCGCACGACGATCTCGAATGCCTTCAACCGGCCCGATCAGCTCTCCCCGGACCTGCGCGAGCGCGTGCTCGCGACGGCCAAGCGGCTGGGCTACGCCGGCCCCGACCCGGTGGCGCGTTCGTTGCGGACCCGCAAGGCGGGCGCGGTCGGTCTGGTGATGGCCGAACCGCTGCCCTACTTCTTCAGCGACCCCGCCGCACGCGACTTCGTCACCGGCGTGGCCCAGTCCTGCGAAGCGCTGGGGCAGGGGCTGCTGCTGGTCGCCGTCGGACCCAGCCGCAGCCTCAAAGACGGCACGGCCGCGGTGCTTTCGGCCGGCGTGGATGGCTTCGTGGTCTATTCGGTGTGCGACGAGGATCCCTACCTGCAGGTGGTGTTGCAGCGCCGGCTGCCGATAGTGGTGGTCGACCAGCCCAAGGGGCTGCCCGGCGTCTCGCGGGTGGGCATCGACGACCGCGCGGCGATGCGTGAGCTCGCCGACTACGTGCTGGGCCTGGGGCATCGCGAGATCGGGCTGCTGACCATGCGGCTGGGCCGGGACCGGCGCCAGGGCCTGGTAGACGCCGACCGGCTCCGCTCACCCGCGTTCGACGTGCAACGCGAGCGCATCGTCGGAGTGTGGGAGGCGATGACGGCCGCCGGCGTGGAGCCCGATTCGTTGACCGTGGTGGAGAGCTACGAGCACCTGCCCGAATCGGGCGGCGCGGCCGCCAAGGCGGCGCTGGAGGCCAATCCGCGGATCACCGCGCTCATGTGCACCGCCGACATCCTGGCGCTGTCGGCCATGGATTACCTGCGCGCGCACGGCATTTACGTGCCGGGGCAGATGACCGTCACCGGCTTCGACGGCGTGCCCGAGGCCATCAACCGCGGGCTGACCACGGTGTCGCAGTCCAGCCTGCAGAAGGGCCGCCGGGCCGGGGAGCTGCTGTTGAAGCCGCCGCGCTCGGGCCTGCCCGCCATCGAACTGTTGGACACCGAACTCATCCGGGGCCGCACCGCCGGCCCGCCGGCGTGAGCCGGGCTACTTCGAGTCCTGGTCGCCGATCAGCAGCCGCACGGCCAGGTCCAGCCGCTTGCTGACGTCAGTGGCCGAGGCCCGCCGGGTGAGCCACGCCAGCAGGTTCGACAGCCACACGTCGGAGATCACCCTGGCGATGTGGTACTGGTCCTCGGTCGGTTCGCCGTCGGCCATCGCCCGCGCGAACATCGAATCGATGAGCTTCTCCACCTGGTCGACCTCGCTGGCCGCCGACGCGTCGGCGAACACGTAGGCCCGGGTCATCGCCTCGGTCAGCAGGGGGTTGCGCTGCATTGCGCGGTTGAGCTTGCCCACCATGAAGTTCAGCCGCTGAAAGGGCGTGCCCCCGGTCATCGCCGAGCGGTCCGTCTTGGCGTCGATGCGGCTGAACTCGCGGCCCAGCGCCGACACCAGCAGGTGCACCTTCGACGGGAAATACCGGTACAGCGTCCCCACCGCGACGTCGGCGCGATCGGCCACCGCACGCATCTGAACTGCCTCGTAACCGCCCTTGGAGGCGATGGCCATGGTGGCGTCCAGGATGCGCTTGCGGCGTTCCCGCTGCGCCTCCGACCCCAGTTCGGACTCCGCCAGTACCGCCACGTTCAGAACCTCGCGCGGCTGCGCGTCAGATACGCGGCTCGGATTTGCGTTGGCTGGCATGTGACGGTTTGCTCCTGTTCCCGGCGGTTCGTTTGCAAACGATACGCATTCTGCGTGTGAATTTCCCACCTCCATACCGCCGCGGACAAGCGCTGTGCTGCTGTAATGGCGTTCGACTTGACGGTCGATCACTGGCACTATTAGAACACGTTCTAGTCTCGAAGAGCGCGGGTTGCGTGCCAACACGTGCCGAAGGCATACCCGCTGGGCGGGCAGATCGCACAATCAGGACAGGGGTTTCGACGCCCCTGTCACGCCGAGTCAAGGACGCGGAGGGCTCTCACGTGGTAGCGACCGTCACCGACGAACAGTTTGCCGCGCGGGCCCTGGTGCGCGACTGGGCCCGCAATTCGACGTCGGGGCCGGGCGGCACCGCGGCGATCCGCGACGTGGAGCAGGGCAAGCCCGACGCCTGGCGGCCGGTGTTCTCCCGGCTGGCCGAGCTTGGCATCTTCGGCGTCGCTATCCCCGAGGAGTTCGGCGGGGCGGACGGCAGCATCGAAGACCTGTGCGCGATGGTCGAGGAGGCGGCGAAGGCGCTGATCCCCGGGCCGGTCGCCACCACCGCGCTGGCCACGTTGGTGATCTCGGATCCCGAGTTGTTGGGCGCCCTCGCCTCCGGGGAGCGCTTTGCCGGGCTGGCGCTGGAAGGCGACGTCGAGTTCGACGGCGCAACGTCGACGGCGTCGGGCACGGTGCCGTTCGCGCTGGGCGTGGCCGACGGCGCCGTGCTGTTGGCGCCGGCCGACGGCAAGTGGCTGCTGATCGACACCGGCGGCGAGGGCGTGCGGATCGAACCCCTGCAGGCCACCGACTTCTCCCAGCCCCTGGCCCGGGTGGTGCTGGACTCGGCGCCGGCCACCGTGGTGTCGGACAAGCGCGAGCGCGTCGAGGAGCTGGCCGCGACCGTGCTGGCGGCCGAGGCGGCCGGCATCACCCGATGGTCGCTGGAGACCGCCGTCGACTACGCCAAGGTCCGCGAGCAGTTCGGCAAGCCGATCGGCAGCTTCCAGGCCATCAAGCACATCTGCGCCGAGATGCTGTGCCGCGCCGAGCAGGCCGAGGTGGCCGCCGCCGATGCCGCGCGGGCTGCCGCCGAGGGCGACGAAGCCCAGTTCTCCATCGCGGCGGCCCTGGCCGCGAGCACCGGCATCGCCGCCGTGAAGGCCAGCGTCAAGGACTGCATCCAGGTCCTCGGCGGCATCGGCTGCACCTGGGAGCACGACGCGCATCTGTACCTGCGCCGGGCGCACGCCATCGGCCGGTTCCTGGGCGGGGCGGAGGCCTGGCTACGCCGCATCACCGCGCTGACCCAGTCGGGGGTGCGACGCCGCCTGGGTATCGACCTCAGCGAGGTCGAGGACCAGCGGGCGGAGATCGCCGCCGCCGTCGCCCAGATCGCCGAACTGCCCGAGGAGAAGCGGCAGGCGGCGCTGGCCGAGGCGGGCCTGCAGGCGCCGCACTGGCCGCCGCCCTACGGCCGTGGCGCGGGGCCCGCCGAGCAGCTGCTGATCGACCAGGAGCTGGCGGCGGCCGGCGTGGCCCGGCCCGACCTGGTGATCGGCTGGTGGGCGGCGCCAACCATCCTCGAGCACGGCACCCCCGAGCAGATCGAGCGCTTCGTGCCCGGCACCACGCGTGGCGAATTCCTGTGGTGTCAACTGTTTTCCGAGCCGGGAGCCGGCTCGGACCTGGCGTCGCTGCGCACCAAGGCGGTCCGGACCGAGGGCGGCTGGAACCTGACCGGGCAGAAGGTATGGACGTCGGCGGCGCACAAGGCGCGCTGGGGCGTGTGCCTGGCCCGCACGGATCCGGACGCGCCGAAACACAAAGGCATCACCTACTTTTTGGTGGAGATGAGCTCCCCGGGTATCGAGATCCGCCCGCTGCGCGAGATCACCGGCGACTCGTTGTTCAACGAAGTGTTCCTGGACAACGTGTTCGTTCCCGACGAGCTGGTGGTCGGCGAGGTGAACGACGGTTGGCGGCTGGCCCGCACCACGCTGGCCAACGAGCGCGTCGCGATGGCCAACGGGACGGCGCTGGGCAACCCGATGGAGGAACTGCTCGAGCTGCTGGCCGAGCTCGACCTCGACGCCGCGCAGCAAGACCGGTTGGGGCGGTTGATCGTCGCGGCGCAGACCGGCGCGCTGCTGGACCAGCGGATCGCCCAGCTGGCCGTGGGCGGCCAGGACCCGGGAGCGCAGTCCAGCGTGCGCAAGCTCATCGGTGTGCGCTACCGCCAGGCCCTGGCCGAATTCACCATGGATGTCTCCGAGGGCGGCGGGCTGGTCGATCGGCGGGCGGACGGCGACCGCGCGGTGTTCGACTTCCTCAACACCCGCTGCCTGACCATCGCCGGCGGCACCGAGCAGATCCTGCTCACCGTCGCCGCGGAGCGACTTCTGGGGCTGCCGCGCTAGCCGAGATCGGCTGCAGCAGAGCGCAATTCGTCCAGCTCCTGGCATGCCATGGCGCCCAGATCCTGGTCCTCGCCGGGTTCGGCCCAACGGGCGTAGGCCTTTTTGAATGCCAAGGCACCCAGCTCGGCGGCCAGTGCCGCGGTCGGCTCGGGCACGCCGCGGGATTGCAGCGCTTCGACCACCGCCAGCGCCAATCCGATCTGCTTGAGCGCGTTGCGTTCCTGAAGCTCGGCGCTGGCAGCGATCGCGGCCTTGAGCCTGGGGGCGAGCTCCTTGTTGAACGACGTGAACGCCGCCGCTGCCGACTTCAGGCCGGAGCACACCGCGGCCAGCGGCGTCGCGTCGGCGGGCGCAGCGGCGATGCCCTCGCGCAGTAGTTGGGCGATGGCGTCCTGGCCGGCCGCCAGCACGTCCCGCTTGTCCGGGAAGTGCCTGAAGAACGTGCTTTTCGTCAGGCCAGCGCGCTCGGCGATCTCCGCGACGGTCGTCTGGTCGTAGCCGCGCTCGTTGAACAGGTCCAGCGCCGCGCCGACCAGGCGTGCGCGCGCGTCGGGTTCCCAGCGAGCCATGGCCCCACTTTAGTGATGCGACTATTGTCCCATCACTGGTGTAGGGTGATGGGACAATAGTCGCATCAGATGAAGGAGTTACTCGTGCGCGTATTCGTCACCGGCGCCAGCGGCGGAATCGGCTCGGCCGTCGTCGCACAATTGATCGCCGCCGGCCATCAGGTCGTGGGCCTGGCCCGGTCGGACGCTGCGGCCGCGATCATCAGCGGGCTCGGCGCTGAGCCGCTGCGCGGCGACGTCACCGACCTCGATCTGATGCGGAAGGCGGCCGATGACGCCGACGGCGTCGTATACCTGGCGTTCTCCCACGACTTCACCCGGATGATCGGTGACGCGATCGGCGACGAATTTCGCGCCGTCACCGCGGTCGGCACCGCGCTCGTCGACACAGGTAAACCGCTGGTGGTTGCCAGCGGCACCCCGGCGCTCGCCGGCCGCACGAGCACCGAGGACGACCCCTTCAACACCGAGGGGCCGATGGCAGGACGCGCACGCACCGGACAGGCCGTCATCGACCTGGCCGAGCAAGGCGTCCGATCGGCCGTGGTGCGGCTGCCGCGATCGGTGCACGACGCCGGTGGCCGGTACGGCTTCTGCAGCATCCTGATTCAGGCCGCACGGCAGCGCGGCGTGTCGGCCTTCGTCGGTGACGGTACCCAGCGCTGGCCTGCCGTGCATCGCGACGATGCCGCGTCCTTGTTCCGGCTCGCTCTCGAAAAGGCCGCGCCCGGTTCGGTTTTGCACGCGGTGGGCGACGAAGGCGACCCGATGCGGGCGATCGCCGAGGTGATCGGTCGCCGGGTCGGTGTGCCCGTCGAGTCCGTCCCCGACGCGGTCTTCGGGCCGCTCGGCACCATGTTCGCTATCGACCAGCCCTCGTCGAGCGCACTGACCCGCCAGCGATTGGGCTGGAAGCCCACTGGTCCAAGCCTGCTCGACGATCTCGAGACCGGCGACTACCCCGAATAGGTCAGGAGAACGTGGTCTGCGCGCAGGTGCTCGGGGAGGTGATGTTGACCCCGGAGTAGACCACCTGGATGTGGGTGCAGGCGATGACGTTGTTGTCGGTCTTGGGTTGGCCCGTCTGCCAATCGGTGGAGTCGATGCGCCCGTTCGTCTGGTACTTCTCCGGCGGGCCCTCGCCCATGTAGATGGTGGTGATCTCGTCGGAACCCATGGACTTCATCACCCGCTCGTACTGGCCGGTGGCGTGGGCGTCGAGGTAGGCCAGCCGGTTCGAGGACCGGATCTCGGTGGTCTGCCGGGCCCACAGACCGGGCGGGAAGCCGGTCACGCCGTCGGGCGTCAGCATGTCCGCCCCGGCGGTGAAGTCGCAGTGGCCGTCGGCCTTGAAGCAATTCAGCACGGCCCGCGTCTCCAGCTGGTTGGGCCCGTCCAGCGGGAACAGCGTGGTGGCGGTGTTGCTGGCCGCCGCGCACACCGGGGCGGGTGCAAGCATCGGCAGCACTGCGACGACTGCGAATCCCGATACCAGCCGCCTCATCGATGCTCCCTTTCCCGGTGATCCCAACGGTGAACTTAGCCCCGCGACTACTCGTCGTAGGTGACTTCTACCGAATCAGATTCCGGGTGAGATTGACAGGCCAGAATCAGGCCTTCGTCCAGATCCTGCTGCTCGAGCACGTCGTTGACCTCCATGCTCACGTTGCCCTTGCGCAGCGTGCACGCGCACGCGCCGCAGTGACCCTCGCGGCAGGAGAAGGGGGCGTCGAGGCCCTTGGCCAGCAGGACGTCGAGCAGCTTGGCGTTGCGCGGCCAGGACACGGTGTGGGTTTCGCCGTCCAGCTCCACCACCGCGGTCGCCGGCGGCTCGTCGCCCTCGGGGGTGTCCTCGATCGTCACCGCCGCGAACGGGTCGGAGTCCAGCGACTTGAACACCTCGATATGTATCTGCGCCGCAGGCACTTTCAGCGTTTCCAGCGCTTGTCTCGCCGAGTCCATGAAGGCGCCCGGGCCGCAGATGTACACGGGCCGATCCGTGTAGGGCGCGGCCAACTTGGCCAGCGCGGCCACGCTGGGCAGGCCCTGCAGCGATTCCAGCCAGTGCAGCACCGTGAGCCGGTCGGGGTATTTGGCCGCCAGCTCGCGCAGCGCGTCGGAGAAGATCACCGAGCGCTCGTCGCGGTTGGCGTAGACCAGCGTCACCTGCCCGCTGCCCTCGGCCAGTGCGGACTTGCAGATGGACATGATCGGGGTGATGCCGCTGCCCGCGGCCATCAGCAGGAAGTCGTCGCCCAGCGTCTTGGGCACGAAAGTGCCCGACGGGGCCAGCACGTGGATGCGCATGCCCTTGTGCGCGTGGTCGCACAACCAGTTGGACGCGTAGCCGTCCGCGGTGCGTTTGACGGTGACCGTGAGCGCGTCGTCGGTGAACGGCGAGCTGCACAGCGAATAGCAGCGGGCCACCGAGCCGGTGCGCTCGCTGGGAACGCGCAGCGTCAGGAACTGGCCCGGCGCGTACCGTAACCGCTCGGGCGGGATGTCGGGGTCGCCCGCGTCGTCGGGTACCGCGAACACCAGCGACCGCGCGTCGTCGGTCTCGGCGATGACCTCGGCGACCTGCAGTTCGAGGACGTGGTCACCGAGTGGCTCGTCGGGAATCGCCTCGGTCAAGGCCCGTCCCTTCCTTTCGTGGCAAAACGTGTCGACCCGCTGCGACCGGCTCCGCCGCTCTTGCGATCGCCACGGGCAACTAGAACATGTTACAGAAAAGCGGATTCGTATCGCTACCAGCCGCAGGAATACCCTGCTCGACACAAATCGGAACGTGTTCTAGTCTCTGGTGTAAGTCCGCTGAGTAAGTCTGGCGCAGGAGGCAAACGTAAGTGACGTCCATTCAACAGCG
>NZ_LZLL01000594.1:0-5522 GCF_001669335.1 Mycobacterium sp. 1245852.3
GTGTTCGGCAGTTCACCGATCGACGTGCTGGCCCTCGGCCCCTACCTGGTCAGGCGGTACCTGTGATGCCCGAGTACACGCTCGTGATCCCCACCATCGGTCGGGATTCGCTGCGGCGCTTGCTGACTGCGCTGAAGCGCGGTGCGGGGCCGGTGCCGCCGAAGGTCGTGGTGGTCGACGACCGGCCGGGACCGCCCCGCGATTTGGCGTTGGGAGACGACTTGGGAGTGCGGGTGCTGCGCAGCGGCGGACGCGGGCCGGCGGCCGCCCGCAACGTGGGATGGCGTGCGGCCACCACCCGCTGGGTGTGTTTCCTGGACGATGACGTGGTGCCGGATCCGGATTGGGAGTCGGCGTTGTGCATCGACCTGAAGGCCGCGGACGCCGCCGGTGCGGTCGGGTCGCAGGCGGTGCTCGAGGTCCCGACGCACCGCCGCCCCACCGACGACGAGCGCCGGACCGCGCGGTTGTCGACGGCGCGATGGATCACCGCCGACATGGCGTATCGCCGCGACGCGCTGGTGGCGGTCGGCGGATTCGACGAGCGGTTTCCGCGCGCCTACCGCGAGGATTCCGACCTGGCGCTGCGGATTGTGCTGGCGGGCGGGACGATTCTACGCGGCGAACGTCGCTCGACTCACCCCGTCGCGCCGGCGACCTGGCGCTCGAGCGTGCGGGCGCAGATCGGTAACCGAGACAACGCCTTGCTGCGCCGCAAGTACGGACGGTCCTGGCGCGACCAGATCGGCGAAGGGCCGGGCCGGCTGCCGGCGCACTCGGCCACCACCCTGACCGGCGCGCTGGCCCTGGGCGCCGCGCTGGTGCGCCGCCGCCGCGCGGCCCGCCGCGCCGCCACCCTGTGGCTGCTGTTGACGGTGGAGTTCACCGCCCGGCGCTGGCTGAGCGGACCACGCAGTGGTGTTGAGGCGCTGCGGCTTTCGCTGAGCAGCGCGATCATCCCCCCGGTCGCGGTGGCCCACCGGTTGGCCGGGGAATGGACGTTTCGCCGGGCGCGGCGCGATCCGCCGCTCGCGGTGCTCCTCGACCGCGACGACACCCTGATCGTCGACAAGCCCTACCTCAACGATCCGGCGGGGGTGCGCCCCACCCGCGACGCCGCCCGGGCGCTGGCTCGGCTGCGCCGGCGCGGCCTGCTGCTGGCCGTGGTGACCAATCAGTCCGGGGTGGCGCGCGGACTGATCAGCGCCGAACAGCTCAGCAGCGTCAACGACCGGGTGGACGACGTGCTCGGCCCGTTCGACTCCTGGCAGGTGTGCGTCCACGACGCAACCGACGGCTGCGGATGCCGCAAGCCGCGGCCGGGCATGGTGTTGGCGGCGGCCGAGGCCCTGGCCGTGCCGCCCCAGCGCTGCGTGATGATCGGCGACACCGGCGGCGACGTCCGGGCCGCCCTGGCCGCCGGCGCCCGGGCGGTGCTGGTTCCCACCGACCGCACCCTGCCCGGCGAGGTCGAGCACGCGCGCCAGCACGCGCGCGTGGCCGCGACGCTGAATGACGCAGTGTCCCTGGTGCTTTCGGAGTGCCAATGAGCACCGCCGTGGTGGCCCGCCTGGACAGCGCCGGTGACGTGCTGATCACCGGTCCCGCAGTGCGCGCGGTGGCCGCACACCACGACCGGCTGACGATGCTGGTCGGGCCGCGCGGCCGGGACGCGGCCGAGCTGCTGCTCGGTGTCGACGAGATCGTCGAATGGCAGGCGCCCTGGGTCGATTTCGAGGCGCCCGAGTTGACCGCCGCGCATGCCGAGGCGCTGATCAAGCAGCTGCGCGATCTGGCCCCCGACCGGGTGTACATCTTCACGTCGTTTCATCAGTCGCCGCTGCCGCTGGCCCTGTTGTGCCGCATGGCGGCGGTGCCCTGGGTGGGCGCCATCTGCGTGGACTACCCCGGCGCGCTGTTGAACCTGCGGCATCAGGTGCCCGACGGAATCCCCGAGCCGGAGCGGGCGCTGTCGCTGGTGCGGGCGGCCGGTTGCGCCCTGCCCGCGGGCGACGACGGCGGGCTGCGCGTGCGGGCGGCGGACCCGGTGCCGCCGCGGCTGGCGACCGAGATCGGGACCGGGCCGTTCGTGGTGTTTCACCCCGGCGCGGCCGTGCCGGCCCGGCGGCCCAGTGCGGGGCGCAGCGCGGCCATGGTGGCCGCGCTCGTCGACGCCGGCCACCGCGTCGTCGTCACGGGCGGCCCCGACGAGGCCGCGCTGACCGCATCGGTAGCGCGGGATGTGGCCGCCGATCTCGGCGGTCGTACCAGCCTCGCGGAACTCGCCGCGGTGTTCGCGGCGGCGCAGGTGGTCGTCGCCCCCAACACCGGCCCGGCCCACCTGGCCGCCGCGGTGAACACCCCGGTGGTGTCGCTGTTCGCCCCCGTGGTGCCGGCCGCGCAATGGCGGCCCTACGGGCCGCACGTCAGCGTCCTCGGCGATCAGTCCGCGCCGTGCCGGGCCAGCCGTGCGCGGGTCTGCCCGGTACCCGGGCACCCCTGCCTGGACCACATCACCGATGCGGAATTGATCGCCGCGGTAAAAGGAGGACAGCCATGATCGAGGTGCACTTCGATGCGCTGCAAGACGCGGTGCGGCGGACCAGCGCCGAGGCGGCCCGGCTGCGCGGCTGGGGCCGTCAGCTGGCGATGGTGCTGCCCGGCGGGGGCCGCCTGCTGGCGTGCGGGAACGGCGGCAGCGCCGCCGAGGCCCAGCACCTCACCGCGGAACTGGTCGGGCGTTTTCACGAGGAGCGGATCCCGATGTCCGCCATCGCTTTACACGCGGACACCTCCGCGTTGACCGCGATCGCCAACGACTACGGCGACGAGGAGATGTTCGCGCGCGGGGTGCGCGCACACGGCCGGGCGGGCGACGTGCTGGTCGCGTTGTCGACCAGCGGCGCCAGCCGCAACGTGATAACGGCGGCCAAAGCCGCGCAGGACGTAGGCATGGTGACCTGGGCGTTGACCGGCCGGGGACCCAACGAGCTGGCCGGCATATGCGACGAGGCGATCTGCGTGGACGCCGGCAGCACGGCGACCGTGCAGGAGGTCCACCTGATGCTGATTCACGGGTTATGCATGGCCCTCGACGATGTCCTATTGCGGCGGGAAGCATCGTGAGCACCAAACCGCTTGTCATCGTCGGTGATTCGATCCTGGACATCGATATCTTGGGCTCGGCGAGCAGGCTCAGCCCCGAGGCCCCGGTGCCGGTGGTCGATGCCGAACGGCTCGTACAGCGGCCGGGTGGGGCCGGGCTGGCGGCCCTGCTCGCGGCCCGCACCGAGACCGCCGTGGTGTTGATCACCGGCATCGCCGACGACGACGCGGGACGAAGGCTGCACGACCTGCTGGCCGCCTCGGGGGTGCGGGTGCTGGCACTGCCGATGAGCGGGACGACGGTGAGCAAGATCAGGATCCGGGCCCGCGGTCAGTCGATGCTTCGGGTCGATCGCGGTGACGGCGCCCCGATCGACCGGCCGGTGGCCGCCGAGGTCGCCGACGCCCTGGCCGGCGCCCGGGCGATCTGCGTCGCCGACTACGGCGCGGGCGTGACCGCGCTGCCGGCAATCCGGACGGCGTTGACCGAAGCGGCGCGCCGAATACCCACCGTCTGGGATCCGCACCCGCGCGGCGCGCCGCCGATACCCGGATGCGCGCTGGTGACGCCGAATCATGAAGAGGCGCAAGCGTTCTGTGGGGAATCGCCGGGTGACGGCCCAGAACTGTTGCTGCAGAGGTGGGGTGCGGCCGCGGTGTGCATCACTCGCGGAGCCCAGGGCGCTCGGGTCTACCTGCCACAGGCGGGCGTCCATCACATCGGAGTCCCGCAGGGCGCCGCGGCGGGTGCGGCCGACGTCTGCGGGGCCGGCGACCGGTTCGCGGTCGCCGCGGCGGTGGCGCTCGGTGACGGTGCCGACGCGGTCACCGCAGTGCGAGCCGCGGTCGGCGACGCGGCACGGTTCGTCAGCGCCGGTGGCGCTGCGTCGGTGTCGACACCGGTGTCCAGCAAGGGATCTGACGTGCTGGCCGGCGCCGCGGGCCTCGAGGACGCCAGCACGGTCGACCCGGTTGCGCTGGCGGCGCGGCTGCGCCGTCGCGGGGGCACGCTGGTGGCCACCGGCGGCTGTTTCGACTTGTTGCACACCGGGCACATCCGACTGCTTCGGCAGGCCCGCGAACTCGGCGACGCGCTGATCGTGTTGGTGAATTCGGACGCGTCGGTCCGGGCGCTGAAAGGCAGTGGGCGGCCGGTGATGCGTGACGCGGATCGGGCCCGCGTCCTGGCCGCGCTGGCCTGTGTCGACGCGGTGGCCATCTTCGACGGCCCCACCCCGGAGCGCATGCTGGAAGATCTGCGACCCGACATCTGGGTCAAGGGCGGCGACTATGTGGCCGCCGACCTGCCCGAAGCCGATGTGATGTACCGCCACGGCGGCGAGGTGATGATCCTGCCCACGGTGGCGGGCTATTCGTCTTCCCGATTGATCGCCGCGGCAACGTCGCGCCGCGAACATAGCTGAAAGGTGTTGATATGAACCAACAATCGCTGCAAGGTGTGCTGATCTCCGGCGGCTCCTCCGGATTGGGTGCGGCCACCGTGGCCGCGGTATCCGCCCGCGGTGGCCTGCCGCTGGTGATCGACAAGAAACCACCGGCGGCCGACGTCCCCTATGTCGCTTGCGATTTGGCCGACACCGGTGCGGTCGCGACCGCCGTCGAGTCCCTGGCCGACAAGGTGAACGGCCGCATCACCGGTGTATTCACCCCGGCCGGCATCGACTCCTGCGGCACGCTCGAGCAGGTCCCCGCCAAGGAATGGGAGCAGGTCATCGCCGTCAACCTGGTCGGCACGGCCGCGGTCATCCGCGCCGCGCTGCCGTACCTGAAGGCCACCCGGGGGCGCATCGTCACCTGCGCCTCCACGCTGGGCATCAAGGCGGTCAGCGACGCCACCGCCTACTGCGCGTCGAAGTTCGGGGTCGTCGGTTTCACTCGCGCGCTGGCGGCCGAGCTGGCCGGACAGGTCGGCGTGACGTTACTGATCCCCGGCGGCATGCACACCCCGTTCTTCGACGGGCGCCCCGAGCAGTACAAGCCGCCGGCGGACGCCAAGCTCAATCAGCCCGAAGACGTCGCCCAGACCGTGCTCTTCGCGCTTTCCCAACCGGCCGGCTGTGAGGTGCGTGAGATGGTGGTCTGCGCCTCGACGGAGTCGTCGTGGCCCTAAGGGGCGCAGCGACTCTCGACGCCGGTGCGCCGGGCAGGATCGTGGTGCTGCGCGCCCTGGGGCTCGGCGACCTGCTCACGGCGGTGCCGGCGCTGCGTGGGTTGCGGCGACACTATCCGGGGGCGCGGGTGATGCTCGCCGCCCCCGACCGCTACCGCGACCTGGCCATGCTCACCGGCGCGATCGACGAGTTGTTGCCCACCAACGAGCTGGGCGACGTCCAGCCGCTGGGCGGCCCGCCGGAGCTGGCGATCAACCTGCATGGCTGCGGACCGCAGAGCATCGA
>NZ_LZLL01000595.1:0-5246 GCF_001669335.1 Mycobacterium sp. 1245852.3
CCTCGTCGGGGTCGATGGTGCTCAGCAAAGTCACCAAGCGGGTGCCGTCGGTGAGGTCGCCGTAGTGCAAGAGCAGTCGCGCACCCGATTCATGTGGATCGATATAGAGATGATCGATCCGGGAGGTATTGAACGTCGAAGCTCGACGGATGAGCCCGTGGACCTCGTATCCCTTACTTAGCAGCAGCTCGGCGAGATACGAGCCGTCCTGTCCGGTGATTCCGGTTATGAGCGCTCGCTTCATAAGATCCTTACTTCTGTCGGTGCATGCTCGTCACCCAAACGTCTGGCATCTCATCATCGAAGTCGTCCTTGCCCCTCGCCGTGCTACAGCTGCACGCGTCGCCGTCGCTTCATAGTAGATGCTGAAAGCACACACATATTGAGCCACAGACTCAGTGACTGTGCTGGGCAATTACGACCCAGAAGGTTCTGCCTGCGCAACGGGTAAACAGCCTGGAACAGAAGCCTGAAGGGAGCCTTAGCGACGCAGGCAGGGGCGTGACTCACCGTTCGATCCTCCGCGAGATTCCAATCGAGAGCTCCGGCGGTTTTGAGTACTCGCTCGAGATGACCGCTAAAGCGCACGTCGCCGGTCACCCTATCGCCGAAGTACAGTCAATCTGGCGCGACCGCACGGCCGGCCAGTCGCGGTTCCACCTTTTGAAATGGCTGCCCTATTACCCCAAGTGGTACGTCTATGCCCTCAGTCGGGGTCGGGTCTTAACTGGAAGCAGTCAATGACACTCAGAGTTCCTCTTCTGCGCCCGTCCGAGTGTTGACCACCGGCAGTCCTCTGAGGGAAGTCAGCCGCTGGTCACCGCGAAGATGAGTCAATCGGCCTCGGCTATCTCTGGACTCCGCGAACTTGGAAATTACGTAGCCATCGGCGGCGGCGAGGGGCTCAAGGCCGTGGTCCAGGTCGGATCGAAGGAAGAAGGCGTTGTTGCCTGCGCTATTGCTGCCGACAAAGTCGTAGCCCTTGGACTTGGCTAGATCGCAAAGAGCGGGCAGCGACGCGCCAAAGTACAGATTGCTGATACGCCCCCCTCTGCTGAACTCTGGGTCATAGGGAACCGTGATCGCGCGCTCCGCTCCGAACACGCTGTTGTATTCAATGATGGCGATGGCGGGACGTACCGCTGTTAGGCCACGCCACACCCAATAGTCGTTGCCGTCAATGTCGATATGTAGAAGGCCGATCTCACCTTCAAACCCGTGATCTAGCAGCAATTGATTAATGTTCTCGGCGGTAATGAAGGTGCATTTGCTTTGAAGATCGTGGCGCCAAGAGATCTCTTCGCGCTTGATCGCATTGACGTTCCGACTGGAACTGTCCATGACCAGGCCACGCCAATTGTCGTTCACCAGCAGGAATCTGGTGTTGGCTTCCCGGTAGTCCCCGACGCCGAATTCCACGAACGTCTCGCTGAGTCCCGGAAGGCGGTGGATAAGCCATTGGATGATGCCGTCGTCCCCAAACTGGCTAAACACCGAGAATTCCACGTCAGACAAGCAGGTGATTGATTGCCTCTCTCGCACCCGCCAAGCCAGCTGTCGCCCGATGAGGGCGCGCTGCTTGGCCTCACCGGCCGTCAGAAGTTGTGTCAGGAGGGCTATCGGATTGAGGTTGAGTTCCACGATCGTCCTATTCTCGCCGCCCGCACTCCCTGCGGTCTGAGTCAGGGAGACGGGAAGTTGGCAGGTCCAAGGTGACCTTGTGGGTCGGCGCAATACTCGGTCACCTTACTTCGTCCCTCCACCACGAGTTGTGGCTACGGCGTTGTCCGAAAACTGACGCCGTCAGGGATCAAGTAGTAAGCCGTGATCGAGACGGTTACGGTCGCGCCTGCCGGCACCAACCCGTGTGGACAACTCCTTAGGGGTTGGATTGCTCATCGGCCCAAACGTGGCGTACGTTCGGACTGTTCTCTCCTTCGGTACTTGTGGTGGTGCGGACGATCCCCAGGAGGGTTTATTGCGAGCGCTTGTCTGCGGCATTTCAGGCCAAGATGGCGCTTATCTGGCGCGCCTGCTGCTTGACAAAGGTTACGAGGTAATCGGCACCTCGCGAGACGCTCAGATCGGTGGCTTTCCCAACCTGGTGCGGCTCGGAGTCCGGGATCGTGTTCGCCTGGAATCCATGGCGGCCAATGACTTCCGCAGCGTGCTCAACGTACTGCGGGAAACCGAACCCCAAGAGATCTACAACCTGGCCGGTCAAAGCTCAGTCGGGCTATCGTTTGAACAGCCGGTGGAAACCCTGGACAGCATGGCCGTCGGCACGATCAACCTGCTCGAAGCGATACGTTTTCTGGATAAGCCCGTCCGCTTTTACAGTGCCGGCTCGAGTGAATGCTTCGGAGACACCGAAGGCCAAGCGGCAAATGAGCAAACACCCTTTCGCCCCCGCAGCCCCTACGCCGTAGCGAAAAGCACAGCATACTGGCTAGTCGCCAACTACCGGGAGGCATACGGGCTGCACGCCAGCACCGGCATATTGTTCAACCATGAATCCCCGTTGCGCCCCGAGCGTTTCGTGACGAAGAAGATTGTGGCCGCCGCGGTCCGCATCGCCCAAGGCGAGCGCTCACGTTTGACGCTGGGCAACATTGCCATCAAACGAGACTGGGGATGGGCACCTGAATACGTCGATGCGATGTGGCGCATGCTGCAACAACCCACCGGCTCAGACTTCGTGATCGCCACTGGCGAAAGCCATACACTCGAAGAGTTCGCACAGACCGCGTTCAGACACCTCGGTCTGGATTGGCGCGAACACACCGATCTGTCTGAAAAACTCAGGCGCCCTTCCGATTTGGCCGAGGGGCTCGGCGATGCTTCCAGAGCCCAAGACATCCTCGGCTGGACCCCAACCTACCGAATGCACGACGTCGTTAAAGCCATGGTCGAAAACCAACTCACCGGAGCCCCGCACCCATGAAAGTCGCATTCGACCATCACATCTTCTCAATGCAGCGATACGGCGGCGTTTCACGCTACTTCGTCGAGCTGGCCAACCGCCTACCCGACCACGGCGTGTCCGAAGTATCCGTGGTCGCGCCGCTGCACATCAACAACTACCTCGCCCAAAACTCCGCACGTGGGAAATATGTGCGCTCGGACTTCGGGGGCATTCCCCTTGCCGTCGGTCTGACCAACCGGTTCGCTGCACCGCTAGCATGGCGGGGAGTCAACCCTGACATCGTGCACGAAACCTTCTTCTCCACGAAGCCATTCGGTAAGGCACCACGCCGCGTAGTAACCGTCTACGACATGGTCCATGAGCTTTTCATGCCGGAAGCCAAATTTGCGATCGCTGCCAAGCGCGCCGCTGTGAATCGCGCCGATCATATAATCTGCATCTCCGAGAACACGCGACAAGACGTCGTGCGTCTTTATGACGTCGATCCATCACGCGCCAGCGTCGTGCACCTTGGCTATTCGCTGACCGCCGAGGCGGACTCAGCAGTGGTGGATAGCCGCGGGCACAAGCCCTCACTCTTGTATGTAGGACACCGCGCCGGATACAAGAATTTCAAGACGTTGCTGCAGGCCTTTGGCAGCTCCGCGATATTGCAAGAGTTCGAGTTAATAGCCTTCGGCGGATTCCCGATGCAGCGCGACGAGCAGGAACAAATCAGCCGCTTGGGCATCACCGACCGAGTACGGTTCGCGTCCGGCTCCGATCGAGAGCTTGCAGCACACTACCGGGCCGCTGCCGCCTTCATCTATCCGTCTAAATACGAAGGCTTCGGGATTCCCCCACTTGAAGCCATGAGCCACGGATGCCCAGTCATCTGCAGCAACGCAGGCTCGATCCCCGAAGTAGTCGCAGACGCAGGCGCCTACTTCGATCCCAACAACCCAGAGGAATTACGCACTACGCTCGAGCGTGTCGCAACCGACGAGGTGCTGCAAGCAGACCTGCGAGCGCGTGGATATGAACGCATCGCCGCCTTCTCCTGGGACAAGTGCGCCGCCGACACCGCACGAATTTATCGCGAAATCGTCTGACTGGAGGACCGTGAAGCCTCATCCAGGTCCTTCGACTACCCTTTGCCTCTACCCTTTCTCCGAGCCGCGCGACCAAACGCAATGGGAACCATTGCCGCCATCACTGATGGTGCCGCTGACATAGCGCTGCAGAATGCGCGAGGTCCAGCGCCTCGAGTAGGTTTGCACTCGTCACATCGCACGCTCGGTTTCAAACCGCCTTGACACGCGGGGTCCGACGATTATCTAGTCTCAGCACAACGGTGGACCCATTCGGAAGTCAAGCAAGCACAAGGCTGGGGCCAGTATTGAAGTTTGCCCTGGCGAGTTACGGGGCTCGCGGCGGCGTCGAACCGTCCACAGCCGTCGGCCTCGAACGGCTGCGCCGGGGCAAGGAGTCCGGATGGTCGCACCGCCCGAACTGGTCCCACTGGTCGAGTCGGCCGGGCTGACGGCGGCTCCTTACGGGCCCGACCAACAGGACGGATTCTGGGACACCGATTTCCTCGGCAATTTTTGGAACTTCCCGGCGGTGAGAAGGCGGTGGCGGGAGGCCCAGGAGCTGCTTGTGCAGTCCTGGGCCGAGATGAGTGCCACCCTGATATCGCTTTCCGAGGGAGCCGACCTGGTGTTCACCGGCCCCGGCTTTCCCGGCGTGGCGGCGAACGTAGCCGAATACCGCGACGTGCCCCTGGCCACGATGCATTACTTCCCCATGCGACCCAACGGCCAGCTCGCGCCGAATCTGCCGGCCCCGCTGGTGCGCGGCGCCATGACGGCGCTTGACTGGACGCAGTGGCGGGTGACGAAAAAGGCCGAGGACGCACAGCGCCGTAACCTCGGCCTGCCGAGGGCGAAAAGCCCTGCCCCACAACGGATGGCCGCCCGCGGCGCACTAGAGATTCAGGCGTACGACGAGGTGTGTTTTCCCGGGCTGGCCGACGAATGGGCGAAATCGAATTGCCAGCGGCCGTTTGTCGGCACATTGACGATGGAGATGACGACCGACGCCGACGTCACGTCCTGGATCGCCGCCGGCACGCCGCCGATCTGCTTCGGCTTCGGTAGCACAGCGGTCGAATCGCCGAAACTCCCGCCGATACGGTGCGAATGATCGGCGCGGCCTGCGCGGAATTGGGGGAGCGGGCGTTGATCTGTTCCGGCTGGAGCGACTTCAGCGACGTTCCGCAGCTGGAGCACGTGAAGGTCGTAGGCGTGGTCAACTACACGAAGATCTTTCCCGCCTGCCG
>NZ_LZLL01000596.1:0-5463 GCF_001669335.1 Mycobacterium sp. 1245852.3
GGCGGTCCAGGTTTCCGCACCGATGGTGGTGGGTGGCGCTGACCGACGAGGCATTCCCCCGCCTGGCGGTGGTGCGGGCGCCGCGACACGGGCGGGCCGTCGGCCCGTTTCGGGCCCGCGCCGACGCCGCCGACACCGCCGCCCTGCTGGCCCGGTTCACCGGCCTGCGCACCTGCACCAACCGGCTGGGGCGCTCGGCGTTGCACGGGCCGTCGTGCCCCGAGGCGGAGGTGTCGCCATGCCCGGCCGCGCGCGGCGTGACCGCCACCCAGTACGCCGGCGCCGTCGCGCGGGTCGCGGCGTTGATCGACGGCGCGGACAACGGCGCGCTGCGCTCGGCGGTGGACCAGGTCGGCGTGCTCGCGCAGCGGCATCACTTCGAGAGCGCCGCGCGGCTGCGCGACCGCATCGTCACCGCGGTCGAGACGCTGTGGCGCGGGCAGCGGCTGCGCGCGCTGACGGCGCTGCCCGAGCTGATCGCGGCCGCGCCCGACGGCCAGGGTGGCTATCAGCTGGCCGTCATCCGCCACGGTCAGCTCGCCGCGGCGGGCAGCGCCAGGCGCGGCGTGCCCCCGATGCCGGTCGTCGACGCGATTGTCGCTGGGGCACAAGCGATTCTGCCCACGCCGGGCCCCCTGGGCGGCGCGCTGGTCGAGGAGACCGCGCTGATCACGCGCTGGTTGACCGCGCCCGGCGTGCGCATCGTCAGGGTCGCCGAGGACGGCTGGGCTTCCCCGCTGCGGTCGGCCGGTGCCTGGTCGGCGTGGGCCGCGACGGCCCGCTCGGCGCGGCTGGCCGCACCACCGCCAGGCGGGGGAATGCCTCGTCGGTCAGCGCCACCCACCACCATCGGTGCGGAAACCTGGACCGCCGGTTGTATGGCGGGGCGTGCGCGGCCAGCAGCCGCAGCTCGCGCACGCCGGCCTCCAGCGCATGGGAGCACTCGACGTGGTCGACCGACTCTGCCAGCGCGACCATCTCCTTCATCCGGCCGCGCGGGTCGGCGCCGGTGAAGTACTGGCCGACCCGTCGTCGCAGGTCGACGGCGGTGCCGATGTAGAGCGCCTCGCCCGACGGCCCGCGGAAGAGATACACGCCGGGCCGGCGCGGCAGTCCCTCGGCGAGCACCCGCTTGCGGCGCTGCGTGGGTGTCACGTCGGGCAGGTAGGCGCGCAGGTCGGCGTAGGTGTGCACGCCCTGGTTGCCCACCCGCTCGATGAGGGCGTGCAGCACGTCGACGGTGGCGCGGGCGTCGTCGAGGGCGCGGTGGGTGGGCTGAGTGGCCACCGCGAACAGCCGGGCCAGGGCGGCCAGCCGGACGCTGGGCGCTTCCTCGCGGGACAGCACCCGGCGGGCCAGCCGGACCGTGCACAGCACCTGCGGGCGCGGCCAGGCGATGTCGCACCGTTGCGCGGCCGCCCGTAGGAAGCCGACGTCGAATCCGGCGTTGTGGGCGACCAGCACCGTGCCGTGGTCGAGGCCGGCGAACTCGAAGAACATCGGCAGCACCGCGTCGATGGCCGGTGCGTCGCAGACCATCGCGGTGGTGATGCCGGTCAGCTGCACCACCTGGGGCGGGATGCTGCGCTGCGGATCCACCAGCGTGGCGAACTCGCCGAGCACCACGCCGCCGCGCACCTTGACCGCCCCGATCTCGGTGATGGCGTCGGGGGCGGTTCCCCGGGTGGCCTTGGTGCGCCCACCGGTGGTCTCCAGGTCCACGACGACGAACGTGGTCTCGCGCAGGGACAGCTCGTCGGGCGTGAACGGTGACCCGACGTCGGCGAAGCTCAGCTGCGTCGCGCCCCGGGAAGCCACGGCGGTGACGTTAAGCCCGACGGCCGACACCCGGGCGGCTCCCACGCCGGAGCGCGGGGACGGATACCTGTCGGTGGCCCCGGTTACGGTTCGGGCAGTCCGGCGTGATGTTCGCTGACCCACTGTGCCGGAGCCCAAGCGAGAGGACCCACCCCGATGGCACCACGAACCGAACCCACCGACATCGGCATGACGCCGCCCGAACCGGGGACGCCGGTGGTGATCGACTGCGACGAGTGCGCGGTGCGCGGCCCCGGCTGCCGCGACTGTGTCGTCAGCGTGATACTCGGGGTTCCGGATACTTTATTGCAGGACGAGCGAGCGGCTTTGGAGGTTCTCGCCGAGGCCGGCCTGGCGCCGCGCCTTCGGCTTGTCCCGATTCGTCGGCACCGTGGCTCTGGTGTAGCGTAATCGCCTTGTCCCGCAAAGGTCCTCGCGAACGCGAAACGATTCACATAGAAATGACAGGATTCTTTCTAATTTCTTAACCGCTCGCTTTGGACAAACGCCGATATCGTTTCGTAACCTGTTTGAGACCTAAACCAGCTCGACGACCTATTCGTCGATGGCCGTTTAAGGAAGCAAATCTTGAGGCTTGCATCTAGGTACCCGGTTGCGCGTGTCCTGACACGGTCGGCAATAGGGACGCTAGCTGGCTTCGCGATCTTGTCCGGTGTGGTGACGGCCCCCGTGTGGGCAGACCCGGCCGAAGACGCCACGGCAAAACTCAACCAACTGTCGCGCCAGGCCGAGCAGACCACCGAGGCGATGCACAGCGCCCAGCTGGATCTGAACGACAAGCTGGCCGCCCAGCGCGCGGCGGACAAGAAGCACACCGACGACCAGGCCGCGGTCGATGCGGCGAAGGCGCATCTGGCCTCGTATCAGGATTCGGTCAACAAGCTGGCCGCCGCGACCTACATGGGTGGTCGCGTCGACGGCATGGAAGCCATCCTGACCGCCGGCTCGCCGCAGGGCCTGATCGACAAGCTGGCGGTGCAGCGCGTGATGGCCACGCAGATGACCGACCAGATGAAGAGCTTCCAGATCGCCGGGGAGCAGGCCGCCAAGGCCGAGCGCGAGTCCGCCAAGTCGGCCGCCGACGCCAAGAGCGCGGCCGAGCAGGCCGCGGCGGTCCGGGCGAGCCTGCAGTCCAAGCAGAGCCAGCTGCAGGTGCAGATCGCGGTGGTCAAGTCCCAATACCTGTCTTTAACGGCCGATCAGCGCACCGCGCTGGCCAACCCCGCCCCGCCTCCCGGCGCTCAGGCACCCCCGGAAGCGGCGCCCCCGGGCGCGCCCGCCGGGCAGGCGCCGGGTGAGGCTCCGCCCGCCGGCGGAATGCCGGGCATGCCCGGAACGGCGCCCGGCGGTGTCGGCGGCGGTGACCGCGCCACCGTCGTGCAGGCCGCGCTGACCCAGGTCGGTTCGCCCTACGTGTGGGGCGGCTCCGCACCCGGCGGTTTCGACTGTTCCGGCCTGGTGATGTGGGCATTCCAGCAAGCCGGCATCTCGCTGCCGCACTCCAGCCAGGCGCTGGCCCACGGCGGGCAGCCCGTCTCGCTGGGTGATCTGCAGCCCGGTGACGTGCTGACCTTCTACTCCGACGCCTCGCACACCGGCATCTACATCGGTGACGGCATGATGATCCATTCCTCTACCTATGGCGTGCCGGTCCGGGTGGCGCCGATGAGCGCCGGCGGTCCGATCTACGACGCTCGCCGTTACTAGACACCCCCGACCGCGTCGCCGGCGGCTCTCGATACTGCTGGCTTGGGTATTCGTCGTCGAACTGCTGGTGGCCGCGGCCGTGCCGTTCGACGCCCAGCGCGAAGCCCGGATCCGGCCCGCCCAGCTGGTCACCCCGGCCCGGAGCCAACTCCCCGCGTCAGCCAGGTCGATCACCGTCGGCGACCGCACCGTGCGGCTGCTGGGGCTCGGCGGCCCCGCCAGCGACCGGCTGCTGTCCCGGGTGGCGTCGGGCATGCCCGCGGCGATCGCCGCGGTGGAGTCGTTCTGGGGTACCGACTGGGCCCGTGAGATCTCGGTGGTCGCGGCCGGCACCGACGAGGAATTTCGCGCCGCCGCCGGCGGGGGACCGGCGTCGCAGTGGGCCGACATCGCGGCCGTGACGGTGGTCGACCGGCTCGATCCCGTTCGCCGGGTCGCCGAGGGCCAGCGGATCGTGTTCGCGCCCGGCGCGGCCACCATGAGCGCCGCGTCGTTGCGAATCGTGTTAGGCCACGAGCTTTTTCACTACGCCGCGCGCGCCGACACCGTCGCGGATGCACCTCGCTGGCTCACCGAGGGGGTGGCCGACTTCGTCGGCCGCCCGCCCGTGCCGGTGCCCGCCGAGACGCTGCTGCCCATGACGTTGCCCACCGACGCCGATCTCGACGTGCCGGGGGAGCAGCGCTCGCTGGCCTACGACCGCGCGTGGTGGTTCGCCCGATTCGTCGCCGACACCTACGGAGCGCCGAAATTGCGCGACCTCTACCTGGCCACCTGCGGCGTGCGGCATGTCGACATCGCCGCCGCCAGTCAGGATGTGCTGGGCGACAGCCCGGCGGACCTGCTCACGCGCTGGCATCAGTGGCTGGGCCACTAAGGCCGCATCGCCCGGCTCGGACCGTATGCGCGGGGTGCGCCGGCGCCAGGCTAGCCTGTCGCAGGTGAGTCGGGTCCTGCTGGTAACCAACGACTTTCCGCCCCGCCCGGGCGGCATCCAGTCGTACCTCGGCGAGTTCGTCGGCCGGTTGGTCGACGCCGGGCCGCATACGGTGACGGTGTACGCGCCGCAGTGGAAGGGCGCCGACGCCTTCGACCACTCAGCCGAGGCCGCCGGTTATCGGGTGGTGCGCCATCCGGGCACCCTGATGCTGCCCGGCCCGGCGGTCGACGCCCGGATGCGGCGGCTGATCGCCGAGGGCGGCATCGACACGGTCTGGTTCGGCGCGGCCGCGCCGCTGGCGCTGTTGGCCTCCCGCGCCCGCGGGGCCGGGGCGAGCCGCGTGCTGGCCAGCACCCACGGCCACGAGGTCGGGTGGTCGATGCTTCCGGTCGCCCGCTCGGTGCTGCGCCGCATCGGTGACGACACCGACGTCGTCACGTTCGTCAGCCGCTACACCCGGTCCCGGTTCGCGCCGGCGTTCGGCCCCCAGGCGTCGCTGGAATACCTGCCCTCGGGTGTGGACACCGCACGGTTCCGGCCCGACCCGGCGGGCCGGGCCGAGCTGCGTGACCGTTACGGGTTGGGCGAGCGACCCACCGTGGTGTGCGTGTCGCGGCTGGTGCCACGCAAGGGCCAGGACATGCTCATCAAGGCCCTGCCGTCGATCCGGCGGCGCGTCGACGGCGCCGCATTGGTCATCGTCGGCGGCGGCCCGTATATGGACTCGCTGCGCGCGCTGGCCCGTGAGTGTGGGGTGGAAGACGACGTGACGTTCACCGGCGGCGTACCGGTCGCCGAGTTGGCCACGCATCACGCGCTGGCCGACGTGTTCGCGATGCCGTGCCGCACCCGCGGTGCCGGGCTGGACGTCGAGGGGTTGGGCATCGTGTACCTCGAGGCCTCGGCGACCGGCGTGCCGGTCATCGCCGGCAAATCCGGGGGAGCCCCAGAAACGGTGCAGCACAACAAGACCGGGT
>NZ_LZLL01000597.1:0-5269 GCF_001669335.1 Mycobacterium sp. 1245852.3
GTTCGACCCGTATGCGAAGTAAAGGTGCCGGCGGGCCGGCATTCAGCCGGTCACCGTCAGCCAGATGAGCACCACGTTAAGCAGACTAATCAATACGCCGACGGCCCAGCCGAGAATGGTGGTGATGCGGTGATTGACGTCGCCGCCCATCAGGCCGCGATCGCTGGTCAGCTTGATCAAAGGCAGCACGGCAAAAGGTATTCCGAACGACAAGACCACCTGGGACAACACCAGCGCGCGGGTGGGATCGAACCCCACCGCCAGGATCACCAGGGCGGGCACCAGGGTGATCAACCGGCGCAGCACCATGGGGACCGAGCGGTGCAGCAACCCCTGCATGATCATGGCCCCGGCGTAGGCGCCCACCGACGACGACGCCAGACCCGATGCCAGCAGCCCGACCGCGAACAGCACCGCGATGGTCGCGCCCAGCGTGTTGTGGATCGCGGAGTAGGCACCCTCGATGGAGGCGCTCACGTCGCGGTGCTGCAGGTTGATCGCGGCGATGATCAGCATCACGGCGTTCACCGTGCCGGCGACCGTCATCGCCAGCACCACATCCCAGCGGGTGACGCGCAGCAGCAGGCGCCGGTGTGACCCCTCGTCGGGATGGCCGTGCCGGTCCAGGACCAGGCCCGAATGCATGTAGACCGCGTGCGGCATGACGGTGGCACCCAGGATGGCGGCCGCCAACAGCACGCTTTCGGTGCCGTGGAACCGGGGCACCAGGCCGCCGAGCATCTCCTCAGGAGGGGCGGTCTTGACCAAGAAGCTCGCCGCGAACCCGACCGCGATCACCAGCAGCAGGCCGGTGATGACGCGCTCGAAGATGATCTGTCCGCGTCGATCCTGAATCCCCAACAGCAGCAAGGCGACCAGGCCGGTGATCACGCCGCCCACCAGCAGCGGCAGGTTGAACAGAATGTGCAAGCCGATGGCCCCGCCGACGACCTCGGCCGCATCGGTGGCAATGGCCACGAGTTCGGCCTGAGCCCAGTACACGAGCCGCGCCGGGCGGCCCATCCGCTTGCCGATCGTGGCGGGCAGGGAGCGCCCGGTGACCAGCCCCAGCTTCGCCGACAGGTACTGCACCAGCCCCGCCAGCACGTTGGCCGCCACGATCACCCACAACAGCAGGTAGCCGTACTGCGAGCCGGCGCTGACGTTGGCCGCGACGTTTCCGGGGTCGACGTAGGCGATCGCGGCGACGAACGCGGGCCCGAGCAAGTACCAGTTGCCCTTGAGCGAGCCCTGGGTGCGCTGCCCCAACGTGCCGACCTCGATTCACTTCACCGAATAAGAAAGTGAGGGTAGTCGAACATCTGGGCGCGACCCGCAGCGGCTAGGGCGTTTCCCGCCCGTCGCCCGTCACTGCGGCAGGTAGAGCCCCTTGCCGGTGACCAGCGGTAGGTCCAGGGTGGTCACGATGCCCGGTTCGGCGGCGATCACCGCGGGGATCGCGTTGACGACGCGCATCGCGGTCGCCACCAGGCCGGCGTGGTTGTGGTCGCCCTTGCGGCTGCTCAGACAGACATCCATGGCGTAGGACGGCTCGCCGGTGATCTCGATGCGGTAGGAGCCGCCTTCTTGGGCCGGCTGCGGCCAGTCGGGACACAGGTCCTCGCGCAGCCGGGTGACGTGTTCGAGGACGACGACGGGGTGGCCGTCGACCTTGCCGAACACCTCGAAGCGCAGCGCCGCGGCGGTGCCCTTGGCGATATGGCCCGAGGCGATGTCGAAGTCCTCGGGGGCCGGGATGCGCACGTAGTCCTGGGTGACCTCGTCGAGCGCAACGCCCAGGCCCGCCGCGATCTGACGGATCACCGATCCCCACGCCAGGCTGAGCACGCCGGGCTGCAGCAGCATCGGGATGTCGTCCAGCGGCTTGCCGAACCCCATGACGTCGAACATGACCGCGGCGCTGTCATAGGTGGCGTAGTCGACGATCTCCATGCACCGGATCTGCTGGATGCTCTGGCAGGTGCCGGCCAGCGCCAGCGGTAACAGGTCGTTGGCGAAGCCGGGATCGATACCGTTGACATAGAGGCTCGAATTACCTTGTTGCGCAGCCTCTTCCAGGGGCTTGATGAGCTCCTCGGGAATCACCTGCCACGGGTACTGCAAGAACACCGGGCCACTGCCGACGATGTTGATGCCGGCCGCCAGGACGCGCCGGTAGTCCTCGAGCGCCTCGGGCAGCCGGTTGTCGGCCAGCGCGTTGTACACGGCGCACTGCGGCCCGGTGGCCAGTACGGCATCCAGGTCGGTGCTCGCCAGCACGCCGGTCGAGTCGGTAAGTCCCGCAAGTTCTGCCGCGTCCTTGCCGGCTTTGGCTTCGGACGAGACCCAGACGCCTTTGAGGTCGAACTCCGGATTGGTGATGAGCGCCCGCAGCGCGTGGATACCGACGTTGCCGGTGCCCAATTGGACGACGGGGATGGGCATGACGTGCTCCTCAAGTGGTCAGGGGTCACAGATCCGGGACGGGGATGTCGAGGTTGGGGAAGGTGAGGCCGCCGTCGACCTCGAGCGTCTTGCCGGTGAGGAAGCTGCCCGCGGGCGAGGCCAAATAGACTGCGGCAGCGGCGATGTCGACGGGGTCACCGAGGCGGCGCATCGGTGTGGCCTTCTCCATCGGTGCCCGCAGTTCGTCGTTGGAGGCAACCACGTCCAGCGCGGAGGTCAGGATCGAACCCGGGGCGATCGCGTTGACCCGAATCCGCGGGCACAAATCCAGGGCGGTCAACCGGGTGTAGTGCGACAGCGCGGCCTTGGCGGTGCCGTAGGCGGCGAAACCACGCCCGGCCAGCCGGCCCATGGTCGAGGTGATGTTGATGATGCTGCCGCCGTCGGAGTGCTCCAGCATCAACGGCACCGCCGCCAGCGTCAGCGCGTGGGCCGTGGCGACATTGAAGGTGAAGGCGTCCTTGAGATCCTTCGTCGAGGTGGTCAACAGCGTGTTGGGCATGGTCCCGCCGACGTTGTTGACGACGATGTCTAGTTTTCCGAAGGCCTCGACGGCCTGGCCGGCGAGCTCCGCGGTGGACTCCGGGTGCGCCAGGTCGGCGGCCACCACGTGGGCCCGCCGCCCGACGCCGCGGACCTGCTCGGCGACGGCTTCTAGTTGTGATTCCGTGCGCGAGGCGATGAGAACATCCGCACCCGCCTCGGCGAAGGCCAGCGCGATGGCCGCCCCGAGGCCACGGCCTGCACCGGTGATGACGGCGACTTTGTCGTCGAGACGGAACCTGTCAAGGATCATGGCGGCCTCTCTTCGTTTCGGTGTCAGCCGACACGGTAGCAAGCCGCGCCGTCTCGGAACGGGCATTTCTGGAACAGGTTCTACTTTTGCATACGGGGTCAACGCCACCCGAAGACGAAGTCTGCCCGCACCCGGCCCCACCCTCACCGGCCGGGGCAACGACTTGGGCGTGGACACCTTCTCGTTCTATAGGCCGACCCGGGCGGGGTCTTACCCGATCGTGGTGGTCAGCTACGAGGTCGTGTGTTCGAAGTACCCCGACCCCCAGGTGGGTGCGGCGGTGAAGGCGTTTCTGCAGAGCACCATCGGGAGCGGGCAGAACGGCTTGGCGGACAACGGCTACATCCCGGTACCGGCGCCGTTCAAGTCCCGGCTGTCGGCTGCCATCGACGCCATCGCGTGATTCGCCGAACGGGCCCTCGCCGGATGGGCCATTTTCTTTGCTGCCCCGCGCTTTCCAGGTGACACCGCGTTCGGCCCCCGCCCACGTCGACGCCGGTCGCCGACGCGTTCAGCGGCGATCGCCGAACAGTTTGCTCATAGTTAACCTTGTTACTGTTAGCTTCGTGGCTGCGAGACGGGCCGGTCGGGGCGCAGCGTTACCGACCGGCGGCGATGCTGTTTCATCCCTACCGTAAGGAAGCGAATTGAAACTCAACCGATTTGGCGCCGTGCTCAGTGTCGTCAGCGCCGCAGCGCTGGCGCTGTCCGGATGCGGAAGCGACAACAACGGGACCGGCGCGAGTGCTACCAGCGGATCCGCATCGGGCAAGGTGAGCTGCGGCGGGGCGAAGACCCTCAAGGCCAGCGGTTCGACGGCCCAGGCCAATGCGATGACCCGCTTCGTCAACGCGTTCGAGCAGGCCTGCCCCGGCCAGACGCTGAACTACACCGCCAACGGTTCGGGTGCGGGAATCAGCGAATTCAACGGTAAGCAAACGGATTTCGGCGGTTCGGATTCGCCCCTGGCGCCGAAGGAATACGCCGCGGCGCAACAACGTTGCGGTTCGCCGGCGCTGAATCTGCCGGTGGTATTCGGTCCGATCGCCATCACCTACAACGTCACCGGCGTCAATTCGCTGAGCCTGGATGGCGCCACGGCCGCGAAGATCTTCAACGGCGCGATCACGACGTGGAATGACCCCGCGATCCAGGCGCTCAATCCCGGCGTCACGCTGCCCGCCGAACCGATCCACGTCGTGTTCCGCAACGACGAATCCGGCACCACGGACAACTTCCAGAAGTACCTCGATGCCGCCGCCAACGGCGCGTGGGGCAAGGGTGCTGGAAAGACGTTCAAGGGCGGGGTCGGCGAGGGGGCCAAGGGCAACGACGGCACCTCGGCGGCGATCAAGGCCACCGAAGGATCCATCACCTACAACGAGTGGTCGTTTGCCCAGGCGCAGAAACTGAACATGGCCAAGATCGTCACCTCGGCCGGCCCGGACGCGGTGTCGATCAGCGCCGACTCGGTGGGCAAGACGATTGCCGGCGCCAAAATCGCCGGCCAGGGTAACGACCTCGTGCTCGACACGCTCTCGTTCTACAAGCCGACCCAGGCCGGTTCATACCCAATCGTGTTGGCGACCTACGAGGTCGTCTGCTCGAAGTATCCCGACGCCCAGATCGGTACCGCGGTCAAGGCGTTCCTGCAGAGCACCATCGGCGCCGGGCAGAATGGCCTGGCCGACAACGGCTACATCCCGATCCCTGACGCGTTCAAAGCGAGGTTGTCTGCTTCCATCAACGCGATCACATAACCTGAGGTGGTCGTGACACGAGGAACAGCAATCAGCCCGTCGACCACGGAGAAGCCGGCACTCACAGCGCTGAGTGAACACGTGGGACGGCGTGCCGATCGACTGTTCAAGCTGATCGCCGCCGCCGCCGGTTCGACGATCGTGGTCGCGATCCTGCTGATCGCGGTGTTCCTGTTGCTGCGTGCCGTCCCGTCGCTGCGCGTGAACCACGCGAACTTCTTCACCAGCGCCAAATTCAGCACCAGCG
>NZ_LZLL01000598.1:0-2620 GCF_001669335.1 Mycobacterium sp. 1245852.3
AGGCCCTGTGGCGCAGTTGGTTAGCGCGCCGCCCTGTCACGGCGGAGGTCGCGGGTTCGAGTCCCGTCAGGGTCGCCAAGCGCGGCGAGGCACTCGCTGCCTTCCGGCCAGGTAGCTCAGTCGGTACGAGCGTCCGCCTGAAAAGCGGAAGGTCGGCGGTTCGATCCCGCCCCTGGCCACCATGGATATGCGACTTCTCGATGTTGCGCGGCGTCAAACCACGTAGGGCGCAATCAGAGTGGTGGCACCCAACACCACCAGCCCGATCAGGAACGCGACGATCGTGAACCCCATCACCTGCCGGACATTCAGTTTCGCGATCGCGAGCAGCGGCAGCAACCAGAACGGCTGGATCATGTTCGCCACCCCCTCGCCGACGGCGACCGCCATGGACATCAGCCCGAGGTAGGCCGGCGAGGTCTGACCGACCGCCCGCGCCGAATCCACCGCGATCGGGCCCTGCACGGCCCAGTGCCCGCCGCCGGACGGCACAAACAGGCTGATGATCAGCGAGCCGATGAAGGTCAGGAACGGCAGCGTGTACTGCGTCGCGCCGCTCACCAGCCCGTGGGCCAGCAGCGTCTGCAGGGGCACGGCCTTGCCGCCGGCGTGCGCGGGCGCATACCCGAGCAGGGCAACCAGACCCCCGTAGAGCGGGTACTGCAGCAACAGCGGACCGGATACCTTGGCGGCGCCGGTGAAGGCCCGGATGAACCGGATCGGCGTGCGGTGCAGCAACGCACTGGTGATCGTGAACAACATGATCATCGACGAGATGTTCAGCGCAAAACCGCTGAGGCAGAAGTAGGCAACGCCCGCGGCGAACACGAGGACGTTGAGAATCCACTGGTTTTCCAGCCATTCGGCGAACGATCGCTTGCCCTCGGCCTTGGCCTCGGACCGGCTCTCCTCCTCGAACACCGCGGGATCGGGCGCCAGGCGCTGCGTTGGCTGCATGCGCCAGATCGCAAGCGCGAGCAGCGCCAGCACGACGAGCACCGACAGCCAGCTGTAGGGCTCGAAGATCGTCAGCTTGAGCGGCACCGTGGCCCCAGTCATCTTGTGAATGACGTTGATTGGGCTGCCGTCGTCCGTGTTCGCCAGCGCGATCGACGACGACAGTCCCTGCGTCCAGACGATGAAGCCCATGAACGCCGCCGCGATGAGGTAGCCGAAATGTGTGTCGGTGCAGCGCTTCGCGACCTGGCGGGCGATCAGCGCGCCCGCGACCAGCCCGAGCCCCCAGTTCAGCAGCGACAGTGCGGCGCTCACGCCGAAACAGAGCAGGGCGCCCTGCACCTGGTTGCGCGGCTTGCTCGCGATGTGGACGATGGCCCGTTTCAGCACCGGCGCCTCGGCAAGCGTGTAGCCGGTCACCAGGATGAGGACCATCTGGAAGGCGAAGGTGAAGATGTTCTGCGATCCCCACACGCCGCCGTACCACGCCCTGAGCATGCCGCCCGCCGAGGCGCCCTTGACCAAGAGCGCCACCAGCGCGGCGACGATGACGGTGAGGATGACCGCGAACAGGTAGGGGTCGGGCATCAGCCGTTCGACGTATCGGACACAGAGCGCGGTGAAAGCCTGGATGACGCCGCGCCGTCCGGGTTCGGGTTCTTCTCCTGACGCGGTTGGCCGTTCGGCCTCGGGTGCCTCGGTTGCGGCCTTGGGTTCTTCGCTCGTCGTCATCGACCTGCCCTCGCGTTCTCTGGCCAGCTCGCGTTCGACCGCGCGCATTGGCTGATCGTAATGGCGGAACCGATGAGGTCTGAACCTGACGGCAGATGTCGTGGCTATGAACTGTCCGTGGCCACCACGTTGCGATCCGGGGCGACGGCGTGCCCGGGCAGACGACGGCCGGCGCCTGCAGCTACTTGAGCATGCTTCCGGCGTCGACGGTGACCGGAAGCCCTGTGATGTAACGCGATTCGTCGGATGCCAGGAACAGCACCGCGTTGCTGATGTCCACCGGCTCGACCCAGCCGACGGGCAGCACGTGCATGAACTGCGCGGCGACCTTGAGGTCGTCCGGGCCGGGTGCCTCCAGATCCGGCCGGAACAGCTTCATCGTCCCCTCGTTCATGAACATCGGCGTGTTCACGTTGGTCGGGTGAACGGAGTTCACCCGGATGAAGTGCTGGCCGAGTTCCACGGCGAAGGCTCGCATCAAGCCGACGACGCCGTGTTTTGCGGCGATGTAGTGGCCGGTGTGCGGGTAGGCCTTCAGGCCGCCGACCGAGCTGGTCAGAATGATCGACCCACCCTGGCCCTGCGAAATCAGATGCGGCACACCAGTTTTGACGGTCTTCCAGACGCCGGAGAGGTTGACGTCGATCATGTCTCGCCAGTCGTCTTCACTGGTCTTGTCCAAAGTCTGTCCGCCGTTGCCGATTCCGGCGTTCGCGCAGATGATGTCCAGGCGGCCGAGCTGTTCGACTCCGCTGTCCACCACGGCCTTCAGGGCGTCGTAGTCGCGCACGTCGACCTCGGCGGTCACGATGCGCCGGTCGAGGCCCTTGATCAGGTCGGCGGTCTCGGCCAGGTCGTCGGGCGTCGAGGGTGGGATCTCGCTGCTGCTGCTGATCGGTGCGCAGATGTCGACGGCGATGATGTCGGCGCC
>NZ_LZLL01000599.1:0-948 GCF_001669335.1 Mycobacterium sp. 1245852.3
ACTTTCCCAGCGCCAACAGCATTTCGGCGGTGTGTCGCGATAGTTGCCAGCCGCCCTGGAAGGGGGTGAACTCCATCGGGAAGGTGAAGTTGGCGTTGTTGGCCTGGGCGGTGTGAACGGCGATGGTGGCCTTCACGTTCGACGGATTCTTGTCCGACCACGCGATGTCGTTCGCGTTGAAAGTCATCGGCAGATAGCCGTTGTCGCGCAGGGCGTTGGTGAATTTGTCCAGGGTGACCGCGCTCTCCGGCTTCGCGCCCTCCACCAGATTCACCTTGCTGGCACCCGGAACGTTCGGGTCGGCGAGCCGCGTGAGCACGTCGGTGAGGGCCTCGGGCGGCGGCAGGGGAGCCGTGTTGGGCGCGGCAACCTGGCTCGAGGTGGCCGGTGGGAGCGAAGACGTGGCCGACGAACCGGTATTCGGGTGCGGCGACGAACATGCCGCGAGTCCGACCGCCGCCAAGGCGGCGGCGGCGCTCAGCGCTACGGGCAGTGGCCGGTGCATCCAGTCGGTCGGCCGGCTAGACGCCTCTGGCCGCTTCGCGAACGAAGGGTGTCGCTAAGGTCTGGCCGATGGGTGCAACGGAAGTCACACCGGCGGAGGGGGCGACGACGGCGACGCGAGTCGAGCCTGTGGCGAGGCTTTTTGCGGTCACGCTGGCACCTCCTGAGGCCCTTTCGATCATCACGATTAGTGGCCGAGATTACCAGCGTGACGAAAATCTTAACTTTTCGTGGGTATTTGACTCCGCACATCAATCGGCAATCGCCGGTAGCTTTGAAGTATCCGCCGCACCAATTCGGTGTGGGAAAGGAGCGCAAGATGGGTAGCTCAGAGCGTTCTGAAGCTTTCGGAACACCGCACGAATCAGACATGTCCAGCGGCGACGAGGCCGAGTTGGAGCAACTACGCCGCGAGGCAGCGATGTTGCGCGAGCAACTCGAGCA
>NZ_LZLL01000600.1:0-510 GCF_001669335.1 Mycobacterium sp. 1245852.3
GAGATCGCGGCCAATGTCGCTGAACACCACGGGCTTCCGTTGGCCACGCTGCACCATGCCCCGGTACGGCCCAACGGACGGTTGATCCCGCTATTGCCCGGACCCATCGCGCGCTTCGCGATGAAGGTATCCAAGTGGCTGTCTTGGCGCATGAACAAGGGCTTCGAGGACGCACATCGCCGTGAGCTAGGTCTGCCCAAGTCGACAAGCCCTACGCACCGGCGAATCGCCGAGCGCCATTCGCTGGAAATCCAGGCCTACGATGACTTTTGTTTCCCGGGGTTGGCCGCCGAATGGAAGAAGTGGAATGGCCGACGGCCCTTTGTGGGTGCGCTGGCGATGAACCTCTCCACAGACGCCGACGACGAGGCGCGGGACTGGATAGCCGCGGGGGCACCGCCCATTTGCTTCGCCTTCGGCAGCATACCGGTCGAATCTCCGGCCTTCACGGCCGAAATGATCAGCGCGGCCTGCGCAGAATTGGGGGAGCGGGCACTGATTTGCGCCGGC
>NZ_LZLL01000601.1:0-1960 GCF_001669335.1 Mycobacterium sp. 1245852.3
CGCGTAAAGCGAAACCTGGCCCTGCTTGGCCGCGGCGATCAGTTGGTCGCGCCACTCGACGGGCTCGTAGGCGTGCGGATTGACCAAGCGCGTGGTGCTGGTGGTGACAACGTTGATGCCGGCTTGGAGCAGCTTGACGTAGTCCGGGATGGCGAGCGCGTCGCGCTCCGGCCCGCTGGCCGCATAGATCACGCAGTCGGGTTTGAGGGCGATCAGCGCGTCCGCGTCGTTGGTGGCGGCCAGCCCGATCGGCTCGCCGTTGGCCAGTTCGCCTGCGTCCTTGCCGGCCTTCTCCGGCGAATGCACCCACACACCGACGAGGTACAGGTTGGGGCGCCGCTGGATGGCGCGGATGGCGATCGATCCGATGCCGCCCGTTGCCCACATCACCACCCGGTGAGCCGTCATCTTGTTCCTCCTCAATTTCGTACGGACACAGTAAAAGTCGAGGCAGCCGTGGCTCTTTGGCGATTGCAAGCCAACAGCCCCATTTCCAAGCGGTCGAAGATTAAGAGAGTATGCACTATCTTAATGAACAAATGTTAGGTTAGTCTGCATTCGAGATGTTCACCCTTAGGTTCGACATGCGCGCGCCCGCGTGGGCCGGGCCGGCCGCGGATCTCTACGCCGCGTCGATCGACATGTGCGCGTGGGCCGAGACCAGGGGCGCAATCCTCGCGGTGCTATCCGAGCACCATGGCGCCGAGGACGGTCATCTGCCCGCGCCGCTGATGTTGGCCTCGGCGATCGCGGCCCGGACGCGAAGTCTGGCGATACTGCTGGCCGCGGTGCCAATTCCGCTCTGGGACCCCGTCCGCCTCGCCGAGGAGATGAGTGTGCTGGACCTGATCAGCGGGGGACGCGTCTCCTACGCGTTCGGCGTCGGCCATCGTCGTGCGGAATACGAGCACTTTGGTGTCGAGATGTCCATCCGCGGCCGGGTGGCCGACGAGATACTGGCGGTGTTAGGCCCGCTGCTGCGCGGCGAGCCGGTGCAGTACCGGGGCGCATGGTCCGCGTGACACCGCCGTGCGGGTCACCCGCCGGGCCGATGATGCTGATCGCCGGCGGCAGCAAGGCCGCCGCTCGTCGCGCCGGCGCCCTTCGGCTGGGGTTCGTCTCGCAGACAGACCTGCCGGGCCTCAAGGACTTCTACGAAGACCAGTGTCGCGCTCACGGACACGAGCCCGGGATGATCCAATTTCCCGTGCGGGGTGCTCCCACAGCGGTTTTCGTCGTACCAGACGAGCAGGCTGTCGACGAGGCTTGGCACGCCCTGGGCCCGCATTTGTTGCACGACGCGATGATGGCGGCGTCGTACCGGCCGCACGATAATTCCGTGGCGAGCATCACCCGCGCCGACAGCGTGACGGAACTTCGTGCCGAGGGCGGCCCGTACCGGATCTTCACCGCCGATGAGGCGACCGAATACGTCCGCGGTGGACGGCCCCTGCCGCTGCACCCGCTGTGTGGGGGCGTGCCACCCGATGTCGCGTGGCCGTACCTCGAACGTGCGGCGGCCGCCGCGGCGCGGGCGCACGGGTAAGGAGGGGGCTTTGTGACACGAGTCGTCGTCTGGTCCACCGGCGGCGTCGGGGTGCACGCGATCGATGCCATCAGCCGACGACCGGACCTGGAACTCGTTGGGGTATGGGTGCATTCGCCTGAGAAGGTCGGCAAGGACGCGGGGGAATTGGCCGGCATCGCGCCGCTGGGGGTCACTGCCACCGGGGACGCCGAGGCGTTGATCGCCCTGGCGCCCGACGCCGTCGTGTACGCCGCGAGCGGTCCCGAGCGCGACGGCGCCGCCATCCCGGATTACCTGCGGTTCCTGGAGGCGGGCATCAATGTCGTGTCGACGTCGTCGACGAGCCTGGTGTATCCGCCGTCGTACTTCGCCCCGGATTGGCGCGACCAACTGGAGGCGGCGGCCGGGGCCGGCGGCGCATCGTTTTACGCC
>NZ_LZLL01000602.1:0-7373 GCF_001669335.1 Mycobacterium sp. 1245852.3
CGCTCGATTTACAGGTCATGACCATGTTGCGGCAGTTGGCCGACGCCGGTCGGGTGGTGCTGGTGGTGACGCACTCGCTGAGCTATCTCGACCTGTGCGACCAGGTGTTGTTGATGGCGCCCGGCGGCAAGACGGCGTACTGCGGGCCGCCCGACGAAATCGAAGCGACCATGGGAACCACCAACTGGGCCAAGATCTTCGGCATGGTGGGGGCGGACCCCGACGAGGCCAACCGTCGGTTCCTGGCCCAGCTCAAACCGCCGCCGGCGGGACCCGAGGCGGAGAAGCCGGCCGACCTGGGCGCGCCGGCACGCTCGAGCACCCGTCGTCAGTTCGCCACGATCGCGCGCCGGCAGGTTCGGCTGATCGTCGCCGACCGCGCCTACTTCATCTTCTTGGCGCTGTTGCCGTTCGTGATGGGCGCGCTGTCGCTCACCGTTCCCGGCTCGACCGGATTCCGTGTCGCCGATCCCAGCGGCGACGGCTCCGACGAGCCGGGCTCGGTGTTGATGTTGCTCACCATGGCCGCCGTGTTCATGGGGACCGCGCTGACCATCCGCGACCTCATCGGCGAGCGCCCGATCTTTCGTCGGGAACAGGCGGTCGGCCTGTCCACCAAGGCGTATCTGCTCGCGAAGATGGCGGTGTTCTTCGTGTTCGCCGTCATTCAGTCGGCGATCGCCACGACCATCACGATCCTGGGGAAGGGGGCGCCGACGCGCCCGGCCCTGCTGCTGGGCAGTGCCACCCTCGAGCTATACGTCGCGACCGCCGCGATGTGCGTCGCCGCCGCGATGGTCGGCCTGGTCCTGTCCTCCCTGGCCCGGTCCAACGAGCAGATCATGCCGCTGCTGGTGGTGTCCCTGATGCTGCAGTTGGTGCTCTGCGGGGGCATGGTCCCGGTCACCAACCGGCTCGGCCTGGACCAGATGTCGTGGGCGGTGCCCTCGCGGTGGGGCTATGCGGCGCAGGCCTCGACGGTCGACCTGTGGGCCATCGAGCCCGGCCCGCTTGCCCCGAAAGACCGCCACTTCAAGCACACGGCCTCGACCTGGCTGTTCGACGTGGGCATGCTGGCGCTGTTGACCATCGTGTACGCGGGATTCGTGGGGTGGCGCAGTCGGCTCAAGCGCCACTGATCCGCCGTCACCCGCTAGATGAAGTCCAGGGCCTCGACCGTAGCGACCGGGCCTTCGTGGGTGGGCCGGTTCGCGCCACCGATGCAGTAGACGGTGTTGCCCACCGTCGCGACCGCCTCGGCGTGACGCGGGGTGGGCATCGGAGGCAGCGCGCTCCAGGTTCCGTTGGCGATGTCGTACATCTCGGCCACCCCCAACACCCGCGTCGGCTCCTCACCGCCGACCGCCAGGATCCGGCCGTCGATGAACGCGGCGCCGTAGCTGCCGCGAGGGGTCGGCATGTCGACCAATTTGGTCCAGCTGCCGGACTGGGGGTCGAACCGTTCGAACGCCGCGGAGTTCTTGTCGGCCGACAGGAATCTGCCGCCGACCGCGTAGACATAGGTGCCGTCCGACACCGCCGCGAGATGCTCACGCGGAGTTGGCATGTCGGCCGCGTCGTGCCACGAGCTGCCGTCGAAGACCTCGGTCTGACCGACGAGTTGCTTGGCGTTCTGGCCGCCGACGGCCACGAGTCTGTCGCCGACCACCGCGGCGGCCAGCGCCGCGCGGGCGTGGGTGAGGTTCGGCAGTTCGACCCACTTGCCGGCGCGCAACGCGAACACCTTGGTGGACGCTTGGGTGAGGTCGCTGCTGGCGCCGCCGAGCACCACCACCTCGCCGTGATAGGTCGCCGCGGCGGCGTGGTGCAGCGGGATTGGCAGTGGCGGTTGCGGCTGCCAGGTGCCGGCGCGCGGGTCGTAGCTTTCGACCGTCGACAACGCCACGCCGTCGCGCAGGCCGCCGACGATCCAGATCTTGTCGTCGAGCACGGTCCACGCCGTCATCAGCCGAGGCGTCGGCGCATCGGGCAGGGAACGCCATTGCGCGGCGGGCTGGATTCGGCGCGCCGGCAGCTGCAGCGCCTCGGCCGACGAGGTGGCCTGGCCGTCGCCGACCTCGCTCGACCCGCCGATCGCGAACACGGCTTGCCCCACCGCGTCGACCGCCATGCCGTGGCGCGCAATCGCAAGATCCGGCAAGCCGGCCCACGCGTTCGTGGTCAGATCGAACACCGACACGCTCTTGAGGACCTGCCCGGCCGACTGCCCCCCGACGGCCACCAACCGCCGATCGGCGATCGCCACGCCGAGATCACCGCGTGGCTGGGGGAGGTCGGGCAACCGCGTCCAGCTTTTCGCGGCAGGGTCATACGCCTCGACGGTCGGCAGGTCGGTGGTCCCGTTGCTGCCGCCCACCGCGTACACCAGCTTGCCGTCCGACGCCGCGGCCAGCATCTGCCGCGGGGTCGGGATCGGCGTGCCGAGGGTCCAGGAGTTGCCGTCGAAGACCTCGGTGGTGTTCAGCGGGGCGCCGTTCGCGTCGACGCCGCCGGTGACGACGATGCGGTCGCCCACGACCGCGGCCGCGGCCGCCGCCCGCGGTTGCAACAGGTGGGGCAGTTCGACCCAGTGGCTGTTGACCACCCGCCAAACCTGGTCGCTGGCAACCTTTTGCGCTCCCGCGGCCCGCCAGCCGCCGAGCACGATCGGGTTGCCCCGCCACGTCACCGCCATCGCGTGCTGAACCGGAACCGGAAGATCGTCGCCGCTCTTCCAGCTGTCAATCACCGGGTCATAGCCCTCGTGGTTGGCGACGAGCGCGCGGTTACTGCCCAGTCCGCCGAAGATCCAGATCGTGCCATCGGCCTGCGTGGTCGCCGCCGCCTGGCGCGCGATGCGCGCGTTGGTGATCGGCTGCCACTTCACGGTTTGGCCGCTCGGTTGACTGGCCGCGGGCTGGTGGTGTTTGTTGCCCTGGGTGAGCAGCACGTAGACGCCGCTGCCGAGCACCAGTACCGCCACCACGATCCCCAGCACGATCAGGGGCGCCGTCAGGCGATTGCCCTTCTTGCCCGACGAGCCCAGCCACTTCACCGCCCCGGCGGCCGGCCCGCGACGCGCGACGGCGGGTGGGTCGGCGTCGCTCGGCGGCGCGATCGCGTCGGTCATGCTGGTCGGTTCGGCGATCGCCTCGGTGGGTTCGGAGGTGTTGGGCCGGGCCGGAATTGGGCCTCGCCGGTCCGGGGCGCGTGGCCCGGCCCGCTGCGGCCCGGTGGAGCGCGACGGTGCGGGCGTCGCGCGGCGATCGGTGAGCGGATGGATCAGCGAGGTGCTGTCCGGGTCGGCATTTCGCGGGGCCGGTTTGGCGATGCGCGGCGGTCGCGCGGCCGGTGCCCCCGCCTTCCCGCCATGCCCGGCCGGCGAGGTCCGCGGCTTCGCCAGACCCGCCGAGCCGCCCACCGTGCGCCCCGCGCCCGCGCCGACGGCGGTGATGGCCATCGCGTCGGGCTTCAGGCCGTTGCGGCGCAGGCTCTCCTGCAGTCCGCGACCGAACTCCGCCGCCGACGCCGGCCGCTCGGCCAAGTCGACCGCCATCGCCGTCTCGATCGCCGCACACACCGCGTCGGGGATCCCGCCGGGACGCAGGTCCGGGACCCGCGTGTTGTTGATCCGCGTGTAGTGCGCGAGCAGGTCTTCGCTGCCGCGGCGCTCGTAGGCGGGGTTGCCGGCGATGAGCGAATACAGGGTGGCGCCAAGCGAATAGACGTCGCTGCCGACCGTCGCAGGATCGCCCGCCATCACCTCGGGCGCGAGGTAATCGATTGTGCCGGAGAACAATCCGGCCGCCGTCTCATATCCGCCGGCGATGTGGGCGGTCCCGAAGTCGGTCAGTTGCGGTTCGCCGTAGTCGTTGACGAGCACGTTCGCGGGCTTGATGTCGCGATGCAGCGTGCCGCTCAGGTGTGCGGTTTCCAGTGCGCCGCAGAGCTTTACGCCGATCCGCACGGCTTCCGGCCAGGCGATGGGGCCCTCGCGCTGCACCCGCAGGCCCAGCGAGCCCGCGGGGCAGTACGACATGACAATGTAGGGGCGGCCGCTCGCGGTCAGGCCGACCCGCAAAATGTTGACGATGTTCGGGTGCCCCGAGAGCCCGCCCATGGCGTAGCCCTCGCGCAGAAACCGTTCGCGGCCGGCGTCGTCGATGAAGGTCGGCAGCACCTTGATCGCCACATTGCGCCCGAGCGCTGTCTCGCGACAGCAATAGACCACCCCGGCGGCGCCCCGAGCGATCTGGCGGGCGTTGTCGAACCCGGCAGCGGCTAACTCCGCCACGACCTCGCTCGCTCCCGACGCCGGGGCGCGAGCCTTGGGTTTTTCAGCCATTACCTGGCCCCAACTTCCCAGGCGATTGATCAATCGGGGTCAAGCGTAGCGAACATCGGATCGCCGTCAGTGCGGTTCCGGCGACAATCCTGGCCGCTAACCCGGTTGGCTCGTGCGTTGTCGCCGCGCTTCGCCCGCGGTCTCAACGTCGATGGCGTCGGGGGCCCGGCTCTGCAGATGCTGGCCGGTCTGGTACCGCAACCGACTGACGATTGCACGCGCGCAGCACCCGCTGACTGTCTGCGCCGCTACCGGTAAAGCCGCAGTCTGGTTGGCGTCCGCGGTCTCGGCGACGCTGATCACGAGGACAGCAAGGGGGTTTCTCGAGGCGTCCGGCGATTCGGCCACCCGCACAGGTTGCATTGCGGTGGCGGTCGTTTCGGAAGTCACGCGGGACGCTGCAACCCCTTGCATGACTAACGGTCGAGGATCAAATGGACTTTGGTATTTCCACGTTCGTAACCGACAACAGCATCGACACGGTGTCGCTCGCTCGCGCGATCGAAGACCGGCACTTCACTTCGCTGATGGTGGCCGAGCACACCCATATACCGGCCTGCCGGCAGTCGCCATATCCACTCGGCGGCGATTTGCCCCCCGAGTTTTACCGGACCCTCGATCCCTTCGTCACGCTGGCCGCTGCCGCGGCGACGACGTCGAGAATCGAACTGTTCACCGGTATCGCGCTGTTGGTCCAACGCGATCCGATCATCGTGGCAAAAGAGGCCGCGAGCATCGATTTGATATCGAACGGCCGGTTCGCCTTGGGCGTGGGCGCAGGCTGGAATCTCGAGGAACTGCGCGACCATGGCACCGACCCGAAGACGCGCGGTGCGCTGCTCGACGAGCGGATCGAGGCCGTCAAGGCGCTGTGGAGCGACGAACCCGCCGAATACCACGGCACGTATGTCAATTTCGACGCGTCCTACATCCGGCCCAAGCCGGTCCGGCAACCGCATCCTCCGGTCTTCATCGGCGGCAACTCCGCGGCAGCGGTGAAACGGGTGATCCGGCACAACGCGGGGTGGCTAGCCGTCCCAACGCCGGCGGAGGCCTTGATCATGCGGACCAACGAAATGCGTGACGGTGCGGGCTACGACGTCCCGCTGGCGATGTTCGGCGCGCCCGTCGATCCCGACTATTGGGCCGTGGCCGACAAGCTGGGGTTCGGCCAGGTGGCGCTCCTGTTACCCACGCTGCCGACCGACGAGTCACTTCGACTGCTCGATGACTACGCCGCCAAGGTTGATCAATACCGTGGCTAGGGCTTCGATGCCGGGGAACTCGCCTGCTGCCCGAATCGCGCGCCGCTACCCAAAGCTTTCGACGCGACAAATCTTGGCAACCGAAATCCCAAAGGAGCGAACATGACCCGAACCGACGACGATAGCTGGGGCTTGAAAACCAGCGTGGGAGCCACGGCCACGATGGTGGCCGCGGCGCGGGCCGTCGCCAGCAAGAGCCCCAACCCGCTGATCAACGACCCGTTCGCCGAGGATTTGGTTCGGGCAGTCGGAATCAAGCTTTTTACCCAGATAGTCGACGGACTGGTCTCGTTTTCGGAGATCGGGGCGGGCTGGCTTCCGGCGTATTTCGGTCTTCGCAGTAGGGCCTTCGATGACTTCGCCACCCAGGCGTGCTTCCTGGGTCTTCGACAGGCGGTGATTTTGGCATCCGGATTGGACAGCCGCGCGTACCGATTGGACTGGCCGTCGGGGATATCCATCTATGAAGTGGATCAACCCGAAGTCATCGGCTGGAAGCGAGATATCCTGGCGAAGCTGGGCTGCGCGCCGGCGACGCACCACCGTTGCGTGGGCGTCGATCTCCGACGTGACTGGGCGAAAGCATTGCTGCAAGCGGGGTTTGACGACTCTAAGCCGACAGCATGGATTGTGGAAGGTCTCCTGGTCGGCTATCTGCCACCCCGGGCGCACGACGAAATACTCGATGCGATCACGGGATTGAGCGCCCCGGGCAGCCGGATAGTGGCCGACCACACCGACATCCGTCGTCCCGATCTGATCAATGAATTTCTCAGCGAGTTCCATGACCAGTGGTGCCAGCGTGACCCCAGCCTCAATTTGCGAGGACTGACCTTTTCGGGGCCCCGGCAAGATCCCGCGGTGTATCTGGCGGAGCGTGGCTGGGTAACACACAACGCGAACGTGACCGACCTCTTGCGCGCCGCTGGGCGATCTCCGTCCGCGGCGGGTGAATTTCCCGCGTCTTCAGAATTCATGCTGTTTCTGAACGGGGTCCGTAACTAGACGGCCCGCCGACTGCATGCGGAGCCGATCGTCAGTGGATGCGTGCGCTGCCGCCGAGGCCGATCTCGAGCACGCTTCCGGTGATCACTCCCGGGTCGGTGACCAGGTACACCACGCCGCGGCTGACGTCCTCGGGCTGTAGCCAGGGTTGCGGTATCGGGTTGGCTTTGGTCATCCGGCGCACGAGGTCGTCGGGGACGTCGTCGCTTCCGGTGGGTTGCACCATCGGCGTCTGGGTGGTGGTGGGGCAGACGACGTTGATCGTGATGCCCTCCTTGGCGACCTCGAGGGCGGCGGACTTCGCCAGGCCGATGACGCCCCACTTGGTGGCGTTGTAGGCGGCCAGCTCGGGGATGCCCATGCGGCCGCCCATCGAGGAGGTGACGACGATCCTGCCGAACCGCTGCTGGCGCATCACCGGGATCGCGGCGCGCAGGGTGTGAAAGGCGCCGGTCAGGTTGGTGTCGATCAGCTGTTGCCACACCACGTCGCTGACGTCTTCCAGCACCCCGGTGCTGACGATTCCGGCGTTGGCCACCACGATGTCGAGGCTGCCTAGGTCGGCGACCGTCTGGGTGATCGCGGCGTTGACCGCGGCCGCGTCGCGCACGTCCAAGGTGATCGGCACGCAACGCCGGCCCAGTTCCTCGACGAGCTTGGTCGTTTCCCGTAGGTCGTCCTCGGTGCCCAGGGGATAGGTCAGGTCCGTCATCGCCTGCGGGGCATCGGCGACGACGATGTCGGCTCCTTCGGCGGCC
>NZ_LZLL01000603.1:0-19194 GCF_001669335.1 Mycobacterium sp. 1245852.3
TGGTGGCCGCGGCGATCTTCATGATCGGGATGCTGGAGGTGTTGGAGGCCAGCACGGCGTCGGGATCGGTGATAACCCGGTCGAGCTCGGCGAACACCTGCGCCTTGACGGCGTCGTCCTCGATGATCGCCTCGATGACCAGTTGGCGGTCCGCGAGATCCTTCAGGTCCGTGGTGAAGGTGAGCTTGCTCAGCGCGCGGTCGCGTTCGCGCTCGGTCACCTTGCCGGCGCTGACGCCGCGCTCGAGCGACTTCACGATGCGGTTGCGGCCGGCCGTGATGAGGGCGTCGGTGGTCTCGAACACCGTCACGTCGACACCGGCGCGGACCGAGACCTCGGCGATGCCCGACCCCATCTGGCCGGCCCCGACTACTCCTACGCGCTGAATCGTTGTGTCACTCACTTGATCTCTCTCCGGTTCTCTCCGGTAACCCGTATCGTCTTGCACCGCAATAGGCCCCGCCCAGGATCAGCTGGGCGGGGCCTACGCTACTTCATCTCAATTTCGGGGCGCGGCTTGCGCCGAGGGCCGGTGGCTCAGTGACTCACGCCTTCGGTTCCACTTCGTCCTCGCGGGCAAGCCCGCTCGTCCTCAGTGGAACTGCCCCTCTTCGGTGGAGCCGGTCAGCGCGGTGGTCGACGAGGTCGGGTCCACCGTGGTGGCGATGCGGTCGAAGTAACCGGCACCCACCTCGCGCTGGTGCTTGGTCGCGGTGTAGCCGCGCTCCTCGGCGGCGAACTCGCGCTCCTGCAGCTCGACGTAAGCGCTCATCTGGTTGCGGGCGTAGCCGTAGGCCAGATCGAACATCGAGTAGTTCAGGGCGTGGAAGCCGGCCAACGTGATGAACTGGAACTTGAATCCCATTGCGGCAAGCTCCTTTTGGAACTTCGCGATGGTGGAGTCGTCCAGGTGCTTCTTCCAGTTGAACGACGGCGAGCAGTTGTAGGCCAGCATCTGGTCGGGGAACTCGGCCTTGACGCCCTCGGCGAACTTGGCGGCGAGCTCGAGGTCCGGAGTACCGGTCTCCATCCAGATCAGGTCGGAGTACGGCGCGTAGGCCTTGGCCCGGGCGATGCACGGCTCGAGACCGTTGCGCACCCGGTAGAAGCCTTCCTTGGTGCGCTCACCGGTGATGAACGGCTGGTCGCGCTCGTCGACGTCGGAGGTGATCAGCGTGGCGGCCTCGGCGTCGGTGCGGGCGATGACCACCGTGGGGACGTCGCACACGTCGGCGGCCAGCCGGGCCGAGGTCAGGGTCCGGATGTGCTGCTGGGTCGGGATCAGCACCTTGCCGCCCAGGTGTCCACACTTCTTCTCCGAGGCCAGCTGGTCCTCCCAGTGCGAGCCGGCCACACCGGCGGCGATCATGGCCTTCTGCAGCTCGTAGACGTTGAGCGCACCACCGAAGCCGGCCTCACCGTCGGCGACGATCGGCGCCAGCCAGTTCTCCACCGAGGTGTCACCCTCGACCTTGGCAATCTCGTCGGCGCGCAGCAGCGCGTTGTTGATCCGGCGCACCACCTGCGGCACCGAGTTGGCCGGGTACAGGCTCTGGTCGGGGTAGGTGTGGCCGGACAGGTTCGCGTCACCGGCGACCTGCCAACCCGACAGGTAGATGGCCTTCAGGCCCGCGCGCACCTGCTGCACGGCCATGTTGCCGGTCAGGGCGCCCAGCGCGTTGATGTACTCCAGGTCGTGCAGCTGCTCCCAGAGCACCTCGGCGCCGCGGCGGGCCAGGGTGGCCTCCTCGACTACGGTGCCTTGCAGGGCGACGACGTCCTCGGCCGTGTAGGTCCGGGTGACACCCTTCCAACGCGGGTTGGTGTCCCAGTCCTTCTGGATCTGTTCGGCGCTCTTGGGGGTGCCAACGACAGACATTGGGCATGCTCCTTCACGGTCTTCACTACTGAGTTGCGGACGCCGCACCGGCGGTAGCTAGCGGCTCAACTTCGCTGGTGTGCTAACTCGAAGATGGCACAGCTCATAGGGGCTGGTCCACCCGTTTCAGTTGCCAATTTAAGCAACGGGACCGACCGATTTTGCGAAGTTTGCTAAGCTGCGAACAAACTTAACCGTTTCAGAAGCTACCCGTCAGTAACCCCAAAGCCGCAGGTCACACCGCAAATTAACCGGGACGCTTGTCCTGTTAGCGAGCAAAGATCGCGGCGACGGCTTTCGCCTCGTCGCCGACGGCATATGTGAGCGTTGTAACAGTCCGATCGGCCAGTTCGGGACCGAATTGTTCGGTGGATCCGGCGGGGTGGACGTGCGAGATGATCTCCAGCTTGTCGCCCAGCGCCACCGGCGCCTCGTGCTCGATGGTGACGCGCAGCGGGGTCCGCATCAGCTCCAGATGGGACGCCAGATAGTCCTCGATCACGCTCCAGTACACGGAGTTGTTCATGTGGTCGAACAGGTCGATGTCGGTGACCCGGACCGGAAACTCGTGGATCTCGACCGCGTCGTCGCGGCTGCCCGGCTTGAGATACGACTTCCACCGCAGCCGGTCGACGGAAGTGGTCTTGTGCAGTCCGGCCAGGAAGTCGTCGGCGATGCGCGAGGGCATCTGGGTTTCGCGGTTGATGTTGATCCAGAACGCCTCGGACTCGATGAGCCCACCCTTGCGGCCATCGATGCGGACCCGCATCTCGCACCACCGGTTCGACGTGCCCGAACACCAGCGACGCAGGCGCAGCATGTCGTTGAACTCGATCGGTCGGACCAGGTCGAGCATGGTGCGCCGGACGATCCACAGCGGATGGGTCTCCTCGAAGCCCATCTCGCGCAGCTGGTCCTGGCCGATGTCCTGGATGTGGCGCGCCGCGGCGTCCAGCCGCAACCGACCCGTGCGGTCGATATCGCCGACCCGCAACGGCCACTGGCGGTCGAACACGTCAGGGTGACCGTCGGGCACCGGCATCAGTTGTTTATCCAGGCTCACCGCGTCGCTCCCGTTTCCTCCTCGTGGTTACCCCAGGCTAAGGCCTGCGCCCCGGTCGCATCATCCCAACGGGGTGCGTCGAACACCTATCCCGACGCGACCGCAGGCATTGCCAAGTCTGCGAACTCCCATCTTCGCAAAGGCCGGTAACCTCGGAGAGGTGTCCAAAACGTTCGTCGGGTCACGGGTTCGCCAGCTTCGCAACGAACGCGGGTTCTCCCAGGCCGCGCTGGCTCAGATGCTGGAGATCTCACCGAGCTACCTCAACCAGATCGAGCACGACGTCCGCCCCCTGACCGTGGCCGTGCTGCTGCGCATCACCGAGGTGTTCGGGGTGGATGCGACGTTCTTCTCCTCCCAGGACGACACCCGGCTGGTCGCCGAGCTGCGCGAGGTCACCATGGACCGGGACCTGGACATCGACGTCGACCCCACCGAGGTCGCCGAGATGGTCAGCGCCCATCCCGCGTTGGCCCGCGCGGTGGTCAACCTGCACCGGCGCTACCGGATCACCACGGCCCAGCTCGCGGCCGCCACCGAGGAGCGGTACTCCGACGGCAGCGGTAGCGGGTCGATCACCATGCCGCACGAGGAAGTCCGCGACTACTTCTACCAACGACAGAACTACCTGCACGAGCTGGACACCGCCGCCGAGGATCTGACCAGCAAGATGCGGTTGCACCACGGCGATCTGGCGCGCGAGCTGACCCGCCGGCTCACCGAGGTGCACGGTGTGCACATCAACCGGCGGATCGATCTGGGCGACACCGTGCTGCACCGCTTCGATCCCGAAACCAAGACGCTGGAATTCAGCAACCACCTGTCGTTGGGACAGCAGGTGTTCAAGATGGCCGCCGAACTGGCCTACCTCGAATTCGGCGATCTGATCGACACTTTGGTCGAGGAGGGCAAGTTCACCAGCGACGAGTCACACACCCTCGCCCGGCTGGGGCTGGCCAACTACTTCGCCGCGGCCACCGTGCTCCCCTACCGTCAGTTCCACGACGTCGCGGAGAATTTCCGCTACGACGTCGAGCGGCTGTCCTCGTTCTACTCGATCAGTTACGAGACCATCGCACACCGGCTTTCGACGTTGCAGCGGCCGTCGATGCGGGGTGTGCCGTTCTCGTTCGTCCGGGTCGACCGGGCCGGGAACATGTCAAAACGTCAGTCCGCCACCGGGTTTCACTTCTCCTCCAGCGGAGGCACCTGCCCGCTGTGGAATGTCTACGAGACGTTCGCCAACCCGGGCAAGATCCTGGTGCAGATCGCCCAGATGCCCGATGGCCGCAATTACATGTGGGTGGCCCGCACCGTGGAACGGCGCGCGGCCCGGTATGGTCAGCCGGGTAAGACCTTCGCGATCGGCCTGGGCTGCGAGCTTCGCCACGCTCACCGGCTGGTCTACTCGGAGGGACTCGACGTCTCGGGGGAACCAGGAACAGTGGCCACACCGATCGGCGCGGGCTGTCGGGTCTGCGAACGCGACAATTGCCCACAGCGCGCCTTCCCCGCACTCGGCCGCGCACTCGATCTCGACGAGCACCGCAGCACGGTGTCGCCCTACCTGGTGACCCAGCCGTGAGCGCGCCGGCGGACGGCCGCATCCCGCCGGGGCGGTTCCGCGAACTGGGGCCGATCAACTGGGTGATCGCCAAGCTGGGTGCGCGCACCGTGCGGGCCCCGGAGATGCACCTGTTCACCACCCTGGGGCAGCGCCGGTTGCTGTTCTGGACCTGGCTGGCCTACGGGGGCCGACTGCTGCGCGGCAAGCTCCCGACCATCGACACCGAACTGGTGATCCTGCGCGTCGCGCACCTGCGCTCGTGCGAATACGAGTTGCAGCACCATCGCCGGATGGCGCGCACCGCCGGGCTCGACGCCGATCTGCAGGCCGCGATCTTCGCGTGGCCGCAGCGGTTGGACCCGGTCGATGCGCGCCTGACGGTGCGTCAGCAGGCGCTGCTGTCGGCGACGGACGAGTTCGTCAAGGACCGGACGGTCACCGCCGAGACCTGGCAGGCGCTGGCCGCCCACCTGGATCGGCGGCAGCTGATCGAATTCTGTTTGCTCGCAAGCCAATACGACGGTCTGGCCGCGACCATGTCAGCGCTCGAGATTCCGCTGGACCATCCGCGCTAGCTACAGGTAGACGTCGGCGAGGATGGCCAGCGTCAGTATCACGGGAAGCACCGGCAGCGCGAAGGCGAACGCCGCCCACGGCCGCTTGCCCCGCCGGCGCTGCCGCAAGCCCCACAGCGCGGCGCCGATCCCCAGCACCACCGACGCCAGCAGCACCAGCGGGCCCCAGTGGCCGGCGGTCGCGTTGTCGCCGTTCGAAATGGCCAGCAGCCACAGGACATAACCGGTCGCCAGGCCACCGACGGCACCCGCGAGGGCCTGAGGGGTGACGGTGCGCATATCTCTTACTCAGAAATTGATCATGTGCCCGGTCAGGCCGTGGAAGCATTCCTGCAGTGCCTCGGACATGGTCGGGTGGGTGTGGACGTTGCGGGCCAGCTCGGTTGCGGTCAGGTCCCACTTCTGGGCCAGCGTCAGCTCCGGAAGCAACTCTGAGACGTCGTGGCCGACCAGGTGTCCGCCCAGCAGCTCACCGTATTTCGCGTCGGCGATCAGCTTGACGAACCCGCTGGGGTCGCCCACGCCGTGGGCCTTGCCGTTGGCGGTGAACGGAAACTTCGCCACCACCACGTCGTGGCCCTCCTCGCGAGCCTGCTCCTCGGTGAGCCCGAAGCTGGCGACGTTGGGCTGGCAGAACGTCGCGCGCGGCATCATCCGGTAGTCACCGAGCGCCAAAGTCTCTGCGCCGGCGATGGTTTCGGCCGCCACCACACCCTGGGCCTCAGCGACGTGGGCCAGCTGCAACTTTCCGGTGACGTCGCCGATGGCGTAGATGTGCTCGATGTTGGTCCGCATGTAGTCGGTGATTCCGATGGCCTTGCGGTCGGTCAGCGCGACGCCGGCCGCCTCCAGGCCGTAGCCCTCGACATTTGGGGCAAAACCGATGGCCTGCAACACCTTTGCGGCCTTGAGTTCCTGCGAGTTACCGTCCTTGCTGACCACCACGGTCACCTCGGAGCCGTTGTCGGAGATCGACTCGACCTTGGTGCTGGTCAATATCTTCACGCCCAGCTTCTTGAACTGCCGCTCGACCTCCTTGGAGACATCGGCGTCCTCGTTCGGCAGCGCGCGCGGCAGGAACTCGACGACGGTCACGTCGACGCCGTAGTTCTTCAGCACATAGCCGAACTCCATGCCGATCGCCCCGCAACCGGCGATGATGATCGACTCCGGCAGCTCGCGGGACAGGATCAGTTCCTCGTAGGTGACCACGTTGGCCGACAGCGACGTGCCGGGGACCAGGCGGGTGCTGCTGCCGGTGGCGATGATGGCGTTGTCGAAAGTCACCGTCTCCGTGCCGCCCTCGTTGAGCTCGACGGAGATCGTGTTGGCGTCGGTGAAGCGGCCGTAGCCATGGATTTCGGTGATCTTGTTCTTCTTCATCAGGAAGTGCACGCCGGCGACGCGGCCCTCGGCCACCTTGCGGCTGCGGTCAAACGCGGCGCCGTAGTCGAAGGTCGCCTCGCCGCTGATGCCAAACGTCTTGGCCTCTTTGGTGAAGATGTGGGCGAGTTCGGCGTTGCGCAGCAGCGCCTTGGAGGGGATGCACCCGACGTTGAGGCAGACGCCACCCCAGTACTTCGGTTCGATCACCGCGGTGCTCAGCCCCAGCTGTGCGGCGCGAATGGCTGCGACATATCCGCCGGGACCGGCCCCGAGGACGACGACGTCATAGTGAGAAGTCACGAGCCCACCCTAGTTGGCCGCGGCCTCTGGCGGCCGCCCGGGCGAGCCGTCAATAGGGAATGACACCGACCAGACAGTGCCCCGCTCGCTCGCAGTGGTAGTAGCCGTACAGGGGTGCCGCGGCGACCAGCGACGCGAACGGCCCGGACATCAGCGCCACCGCGAGCGCCGAGATCAGCGGCCGGCCTTCGGTCATCGCCAGCATCACCGAGCCGACGATGCACACCACCACGTAGGCCAGGACGACGAACAGCGCCGCCGTCTTGTCGGACGAGTGGTACCACCAAGAGAACAGCCCCAGCCCGATCACGGCCGCCGCGGACCACGCGCCCAGCAGCACCAGGGCCAGCTTCCACCACCTGAGGTAGAGATACCGGCCGGGCACGTTGATCGGTTGCACGGGGCCGACGGGCTCGGGCGACTCCTGCTCGCTAGCCTCCGGCGTCGCGTCCGCCGCCGGTGCGGCGGCGGGCTCCGGCTCGGCCACCGCGGGGTGCTCGCCGGTGTCGTCATCGAAATCGGGCACCCAGGATTGGGTGCCGGTGTGCTCGGAGTCGTCTTCGTCATCCGAGAAGTCCGGTACGAACGCCTCGGTGCCGGGGCTCGAGGCGTCCTTGTCGTCAGCCACCGGCGGTCACCCGCAGCGCGACGAGCACACCGAACCAGCCCGGCGCCACCGACAGCAGGAACGCCCCGAGCATGGTGACCCACCGACGCCCGGAGAACAGGATCGTCGCCAGCCCTACGACGCTGGGGATGCCGACCACCGACGCGATGGCGACGCCCGGGCGGACGCTGGCGTGAATCACCAGGGTGCAGGCCACGCCCGCCAAAAGTCCGACCGCACTGCCGATCAGCATGGCGCTGGCCAACAACCAGGGACGCGGAAGGGGAATCACTTTCTCGACTGTACTGCGGCTACCCGCGCGGGGGGCACGTTGACGACGCCGCGTCGGTCACCACCGGACCCCGTGCCGGGGGGCGTTCACCGCGTTCGTAATCCGCGCCGGTGATCACCGCCGCGGCGGCCATTGCGGCCCGTTCGTCGTCGGTGAAGACGCGACCGCGGGACAGGAACCGCACGCCGTCGGGCGCCTCCAGGCTGAACCCGCCCCCGCGGCCGGGCACCACGTCGATGACCAGCTGGGTGTGCTTGTCGCGATAGTGGGCGGTGTACTGCGGACCCGAAATCCACACCGGCACACCGTCTGTCCCGACGTCGAGGACGCCGAGCAAGACGTCGCGATCGCCGACCAGGAAATCACCGAGCGGATAACACATCGGCGACGACCCATCGCAGCAGCCACCGGACTGGTGGAACATCACCGGGCCGTGGGCGGCCTGCAACCGCGCCAGCACCTGGGCGGCCGGGGCGGTGATGACCACCCCGGGGGGCGGAAGCATCAGAAGAACCCTTGCGCCTTTTCGGAGTAGGACACCAGCAGGTTCTTGGTCTGCTGATAGTGGTCGAGCATCATCTTGTGGTTCTCCCGGCCGATGCCGGACTGCTTGTAGCCGCCGAACGCGGCGTGGGCGGGATAGACGTGGTAGCAGTTCACCCACACCCGGCCGGCCTGGATGTCGCGCCCGGCCCGGTAGGCGGTGTTGCCGTCGCGGCTCCACACCCCGGCCCCCAGGCCATACAGGGTGTCGTTGGCGATCGAGATGGCGTCGTCGTAATCGGCGAACGACGTCACCGTGACCACCGGCCCGAATATCTCCTCCTGAAAGACCCGCATCTTGTTGTCGCCACTGAAGATGGTGGGCTGCATGTAGAAGCCGCCGGACAGGTCGCCGCCGAGCTCGGCGCGTTCGCCGCCGGTGATCACCTTGGCGCCTTCGTTTTTGCCGATCTCGATGTAGGACAACACCTTTTCCAACTGATCGTTGGAGGCCTGCGAGCCCAGCATGGTCTCGCTGTCCAGCGGATCACCCTGGCGGACTGCCTTGGTGCGGATCGCGGCCAGTTCGAGGAACTCGTCGTAGATGTCGGCCTGAACCAGGCTGCGCGACGGGCACGTGCACACCTCGCCCTGGTTGAGGGCGAACATGGTGAAGCCCTCCAGCGCCTTGTCCTGGTAGTCGTCGGCCTTGGCCATCACGTCGGAGAAGAAGATATTGGGGCTCTTGCCGCCGAGCTCCAGCGTGACCGGGATGAGGTTTTGCGACGCGTACTGCATGATCAGCCGCCCGGTGGTGGTCTCGCCGGTGAACGCGATCTTGGCGATCCGGTTGCTCGACGCCAGCGGCTTGCCGGCCTCGGCGCCGAATCCGTTGACGACGTTGACCACTCCCGGCGGGAGCAGGTCGCCAATCAGCGACATCAGGTAGAGCACCGAAACCGGTGTCTGCTCAGCGGGTTTGAGCACCACCGCGTTGCCGGCCGCCAGCGCGGGCGCCAGTTTCCAGGCACCCATCAGGATCGGGAAGTTCCACGGGATGATCTGCCCGACCACTCCGAGCGGCTCGTGGAAGTGGTAAGCCACGGTGTCGTCATCGATCTGGCTCAGCGCGCCCTCCTGCGCGCGCAGCGCCGCGGCGAAGTAGCGGAAGTGGTCGGCGGCCAACGGAATGTCGGCGGCCAACGCCTCGCGGATCGGCTTGCCGTTGTCCCAGACCTCAGCCACCGCCAGCGCGGCGGTGTGCTCCTCGATGCGGTCGGCGATCTTGTTCAGGATTGCCGCGCGCTCCGCGGGTGCCGTCTTGCCCCACGCCGGGGCGGCGGCGTGCGCGGCATCCAGTGCCTTGTCGATGTCGGCCTCGTCGGAGCGGGCCACCTCGCAGAACGGCTGGCCGGTGACCGGGGTCGGGTTCTCGAAGTAGCGGCCCTTGGCCGGCGCAACCCACTGCCCGCCAATGAAATTCTCGTAGCGGGATTCGTACGACATCAACGCCCCGGCAGAACCTGGACGTGCAAAAACAGGCATCTTTTCGGCTCCTTCCCTCGTGACACAGCTCACAGTACGCTGCACTCATCCGGGGATGTCGGGTCGACGCGGGGGACGAGCATGGCCGAGACGCATTCAGCCGAGGAGGCGCTTCGGCAGTGGAGATCCGTGGCACCGGCCTGGGAACAGCACCGGGAACGCATGTTCGGCGACGTGCGCGCGGTGTCCGAATGGCTCGTCGAGCAGGTTGATCCGCAACCGGGCCAGACCGTTCTGGAGGTGGCGGCGGGCCCGGGCGAGACCGGCTTTCTCGTCGCGGACCGGCTCGGTCCCACGGGCCGCCTGATCTCCAGCGATTTTGCGCCCGAGATGGTGGCGGCAGCGCGTCGCGGGGCCGACGAGCGGGGCCTGCACAACGTCGAATGTCGCGAACTCGACGCCGAACAGCTCGATCTGCCGGACGCCAGCATCGACGGGGTGCTTTCGCGCTTCGGGCTGATGCTCATGCCGGGGCAGCAGAGGGCGGTCGCGGAGGTCCGGCGGGTCTTGCGGCCGGGCGGCCGGTTCGCCTACGCGACGTGGGGACCGCCGGACCGCAACCCGTGGCTCTTCCACGTGGTGGTCGCGATGCTGCAGAACGGGGTCACGCCGCCCGGCGACCCGTTCGCCCCAGGCGGTCCTTTCTCCCTCGCCACCCCCGAAAGCAACCGGGCCCTGGCCGATGCGGGCGGGTTCGCGGACGTCGCCGTCGAAGAGATCACCGGGGTCATGCGTTTCGACAGCCCGGACGAGCACTGGGCGCATGTCACCGGGCTCGCCGGCCCGGTGGTGGAACTGGTGGCCTCCCTGGACCCCGCGCAGATCGACGCGATCCGCGCGACCCTCGCACCGTCGCTGACGCCCTACCAGCGCGACGGCGCCCTCGAGATCCCGTGGGCCGCGATGGTTGCGAGGGCGACGTAAGGGCCCGCGTCCTGCGGCCGTAAGAATGGCGGCATGACTGAGGACCCATACCTGTGGCTCGAGGACGTCACCGGTGACGAGGCGCTGGACTGGGTGCGGGCGCGTAACGAGCCGACACTGGCGCGCTTTCGCGACGAGAATTTCGAGCGGATGCGCATCGAGGCGCTCGAGGTGCTCGACACCGACGCCCGCATCCCCTACGTGGTCCGCCGCGGCGAGTACCTCTACAACTTCTGGCGCGACGCGGCCAACCCCCGCGGGCTGTGGCGGCGCACCACCCTGGACAGCTACCGCACCGACTCCCCGGAGTGGGACGTGCTGATCGACGTCGACGAACTGGGTCGGGCCGACGGCGAGAAGTGGGTGTGGGCCGGCGCCGGCGTCATCTACCCGGAATACACCCGCGCGTTGGTCAGCCTCTCCCGCGGCGGCTCCGACGCCTCCATCGTGCGCGAATTCGACATGGAGGCAAGGAAATTCGTCGACGGCGGGTTCGCGCTACCCGAGGCCAAGTCGCAGGTGAGCTGGGCCGATCCGGACACCGTGCTGGTCGGCACCGACTTCGGCGAGGATTCGCTGACCGACTCCGGCTATCCACGGGTGGTCAAACGGTGGCGCCGCGGCACTCCCCTCGCCGACGCCGAAACGGTCTTCGAGGGATCTCGCTCCGACGTCAACGTGGTGGCCAGCGCCAGCCGGATCCCCGGGTTCGAACGCACCCTGATCGGCCGGGCCTTGGACTTCTGGAACGAAGAGGTCTACGAGCTGCGCGGGTCGGAACTGATCCGCATCGACGCGCCTACCGACGCCAGCGTGAGCCTGCACCGCGAGTGGCTGTTGATCGAGCTGCGCAGCGACTGGTCGTTGGGCGAGTCCAGCTATACCGCCGGCTCGCTGCTGGCCGCGAATTACGAGGAATTCCTCGCCGGCACAGCGCAATTGCAGGTGGTGTTCGAACCCGACGAGCACACCGCGCTCAACCACTACACGTGGACCAAGCACCGGCTGCTGATCGTCACACTCGCCGACGTGGCCAGCCGCGTGGAGATCGTCACGCCGCCATCGCGTGACGACCCGCCGCGCTTGCAATCGTCACCATCGCGTGACGACCCGCTGCGCCCGGCTCCGCCGCGCTTGCGATCGTCACAAGGCGACTGGCGACGCGAGCCGGTGGCCGGGATTCCCGCCGCGACCAATACCGTCGTCGTCTCCGCCGACGACACCGGCGACGAATTCTTTTTGGATTCCAGCGGATTCGACTCGCCGTCACGGCTGATGCGCGGAACCGACGACGGCCGGCTCGAGCAGATCAAGTCCGCGCCGGCCTTCTTCGACGCCGAAAACATCTCGGTGACACAGAACTTCGTCACGTCACAGGACGGCACGTCGATCCCCTACTTCGTGGTGCGGCCCGGCGGTCCGCAGGCCGCCGGCGGGCCGGCGCCCACCCTGCTCTACGGCTACGGCGGCTTCGAATCGTCGAACACGCCGGGCTACAGCGGCGTGCTGGGCCGGCTGTGGCTGGCCCGTGGCGGCACCTACGTCCTGGCCAACATTCGCGGCGGGGGCGAATACGGTCCCGGCTGGCACACCCAGGCGATGCGGGAGGGCCGGCACAAGGTGGCCGAGGACTTCGCCGCCGTCGCAACCGATTTGGTGGATCGCGGCATCACCACGGTCGAGCAGCTCGGGGCGCAGGGCGGCAGCAACGGGGGCCTGCTGATGGGCATCATGCTGACGCAGTACCCCGAGCGGTTCGGGGCGCTGGTGTGCAGCGTGCCCCTGCTGGACATGAAGCGCTACCACCTGCTGCTGGCCGGCGCCTCCTGGGTCGCCGAGTACGGCGACCCCGACAACCCCGACGACTGGGCATTTATCTCCGAATACTCGCCATACCAAAACATTTCGGCGACGCGCCGCTACCCACCGGTGCTGATGACCACCTCCACCCGCGATGACCGGGTGCACCCGGGGCATGCCCGCAAGATGACGGCAGCACTCGAGGCCGCCGGTCATCAGGTCTTCTACTACGAGAACATCGAGGGCGGGCACGCCGGCGCGGCGGACAACGAGCAGGTGGCGTTCAAGTCCGCGCTGACCTACTCGTTTCTATGGCAGATGCTGGGCACTTGAGCTGAATGGTCTTGCTGTCAGCCCTCGGACTGCTGATTGCCCAACCGTGAGCCGAGGCGGGCGACTTCCGCCGCCGCGCCGGCCTGACCATTGTCCGACAGCGCACGGCCCAACGCGGTCAGCGCTCGCTCCATCTCATTGGTCAGGGGATGCCTGGCGGCTCCCGGCAACGCGTGGCGCAGTTGTGCCGTCACCATGCGTTGGTACTCCGCGGGAAGGTCCGGAAGGGCCATGGCGAAGACGTTCAAAACCTGGGCGCAGGTCTGGTGTTGCCCGCCCTGGGCGGCACCCACCGCGATGCTCGAAAGTGCGGACAACACTTCCGGAATCGCGGTATCACGGTAAACCACCGGCAGTGGTTCGTCGTCGGGCTCCGCTCCACCGGATGACGGGGATCGGTGCACCCAGTGCGCCAACAGGGTGTGCAATCCGTCTACCGTCACCAAGGCAGCTTCCGGATCGCGCTGTGTAGCCGACGCCCATCCGATGCTCGAGAGCTGATGCACCCCGTAAACCGGTTCCCGGTTGAGTTGTCGCTCACGGCCGCAGCGCAACGCGTCATAAACCGCCCCGGCCAGCCGTTCCCGGTCGGCCTGACGCTCGGCACGCACCCCGGCGAGTGCCGATCCTTCGACCATGTGGCTACCCAGCCTGACGCAAAACTCGACTTCGACTGCGCCGCTGGTTGATTCGAGAGCCCGACCAAGGCTGGCCACGTCGATGTCGACGAGATAGCCGCTGCACTCCGACCGAACGATGGTGGTGGGCAGCCGCTCCAGTTGAGGTTTGTCCCGCAGTCGCCTCAACCACGCCGACTGCTCGGCACGGGTGGCGACCGTGAGCTGCACGATGCGTTCGACCACCGAGGGCGGACGCAGCTGGTCGAGAACCAGGTAGCCGAAGACCACCAACCCCACCAACGCGAGCACGCTCAAGATCAGCGCGACGACGGTGGAAAACACGGCTCGTTGCGGATCGGCCAGCGTCAGCACGATCACGTAGTACGTGGAGAGCCCGGCGAAGTATCCGAAGAAGGCCTTGTGGGCGCGGCGACTGAGAAATTGCTCGACGACCACCCACGTGAAGACATCGGCCATCCGGTTCACCAGCGTCAAAAGCAGAAAGAACGTGATGGTCATCAAGGTGAGCACGCCCGGCGCAACGGTGCGCAACATCGACTGGTTCTGTTGCGGTGGCGCCACTTTGGCGAGAGCCTGCTGAACCGGCTGCAGCCACCCGATATCGGTGCGGTCCAACACGCTGGTGACGACCGCCAGCACAATGAACCCCAAGATCATTACCAGCGGCACGGCCAGGAATTCCTGCAGCGACCGCCGCAAGCCGCTCTCCCGCCGTGGCCGCGCGGGGCCGGCCGTACCAGGCATCCCCTCACCTGCTCCCGTGACACGCCAACATGTTTCCCACTGATACCCGCGAGATCATCGATGAATCCGGATCCGTGAGCGCCGCAGAGCACGACGCCGCGAAAAGGTCGTAGCGCTCGATACCGAACCGCCGATGCGGCCATAGGATCGTCGACGTGTCCGCGATCCAACGCATCGAACTCACCCTGCTGGCGACGGGATTGATCTTCATCCTGGCCTCGGCGGCACAGGCGCGCTATCGCTTCGTCAAACACCGTCGCGCCGGCCGGCGGTTCTACTGGGCGACCGCGGCCATCGGCATCGTCTGCTTTGCGGTCGGGACCGGGCAACTCTGGCCGAACGGCGTGCTCGCGGCGGCGGTGTTTTCCGCCATCGTCGCCTTCTCGGCCTACCTCACCACGCCGTATTTGAAGATCGGCGGGCGAATCTACGCGTCCTCGCCGGAGAACCGTCAGCCCGACCCGTAAGGACGCTATGCCGACCCGTGACTTCGAGACGCTGCTGTACCGGACGGCCGGCCCGGTGGCCACCATCACGCTGAACCGCCCGGACCAGCTCAACACGATCGTGCCGCCGATGCCCGACGAGATCGAGGCCGCCATCGGGCTGGCCGAGCGCGATCAAGACATCAAGGTCATCGTGCTGCGCGGTGCGGGCCGGGCGTTCTCCGGCGGCTACGACTTCGGCGGCGGCTTCCAGCACTGGGGCGAGGCCATGATGACCGACGGGAAATGGGATCCGGGCAAGGATTTCGCGATGGTCAGCGCCCGCGAGACCGGCCCGACCCAGAAATTCATGGCCATCTGGCGGGCGTCCAAGCCGGTGATCGCCCAGGTACACGGCTGGTGCGTGGGCGGGGCCAGCGACTACGCGCTGTGCGCCGACCTCGTCATCGCCAGCGAGGACGCGGTGATCGGCACGCCCTACAGCAGGATGTGGGGCGCGTATCTGACCGGGATGTGGCTCTACCGGCTGAGCCTGGCCAAGGCCAAGTGGCACTCGCTGACCGGCCGGCCGCTGACCGGCGTGCAGGCCGCCGAGATCGAGTTGATCAACGAGGCGGTGCCATTCGAGCGGCTGGAGGCCCGCGTTGCCGAGATCGCCGCCGAGCTTTCGCAGATCCCGTTGTCGCAGCTGCAGGCCCAAAAGCTGATCGTCAACCAGGCCTACGAGAACATGGGGCTGGCGTCCACCCAGACGCTCGGCGGGATCCTCGACGGCCTGATGCGCAACACCCCCGACGCGCTGGCCTTCATCAAGACCGCCGAGGCCGACGGCGTGCGCGCGGCGATCGAGCGCCGCGACGGCCCCTTCGGCGACTACAGTCAGGCCCCGCCTGAGCTGCGGCCCGATCCAAAGCACGTCATCGTCCCTGATCGCGACTGATACTGAGATGCACTAGCCAAATCCTGGCAGTGAGCTGGGAACTGTTCCCGGCGGGCCAAAAAGTGCTACCGTAACGGCTATGTCTCGGCTGAGTACTGGCCTGCGTGCAGGCGCCGTGTTCCTTGCTCTGGGTGTTACCGCTGCGATCTTCCCGTCGACCGCGGTAGCCGACTCCACGGAGGACTTCCCGATCCCCCGCCGGATGATCAACACCACGTGCGACGCCGAGCAGATCCTGGCGGCCTCCCGGGACACCAGCCCGGTGTACTACCAGCGCTACATGATCGACTTCGACAACCACCCGAACGTCCAGCAGGCGACCATCGACAAGGCGCACTGGTTCTACTCGCTGTCACCGGAGGACCGCCGGAACTACTCCGAGAACTTCTATGCGCCCGTGTCCGATCCGCTGTGGGTGGCCTGGCCCAACCACATGAAGATCTTCTGGAACAACAAGGGCGTCGTGGCCAAGGCCACCGACATCTGCAACCAATACCCGCCCGGCGACATGTCAGTCTGGGACTGGGCCGAGCCCACTGGCCCGCCCGGATGGCCAGGGCCTGTCAAGGGCCGGGTCGACCCCCAAGGCTAGGGTTCGACGTTGTTCGTCCCCCGATCGGGGGACATCGCAATCACCCGTTGACCGGATGGTGCGTTGCGCGCCGCCGCGGGATAGTCGTGCCATGCACAGCACAGACGCTCAGCCACCCCGGGGCGGGTCCCATCGCGACGACGTCGCCGACATCCTGGCGCAGCTCGATTGGCACGACCTCAGCTGCCAGGCCGACGGCGGCTGCACCAGCCGCGCCACCCACGTCGTGCACCGCCACGCCGTGGACGGCTGCAACCGGCCCGGCGCGGACCCGCTCGGCAACATCGTCGGCATCGTGTGCACCTGCTGCCTGCGCGACCTGCAGATCGAGGTGCTGCGGCAGGTGGACCAGATCAGGTCCAGCCCGCACGCCTACTGCCTGACCTGCGGCGTACCGGTACGCCAGCTCAGTCACGCCTTACGCGTGACCCAGCTCCGTCAGTAGCGCGGTCGTCGCGCCACCGGTCGGTGTTCGCGCGCGTGAAGATCAGCGCGGTTGTACCACTCCGCCCGGCGGGTGCTCGTCGACGTCGTTGAGGATCAACTCGCGCACCGCGGGACGCGGTCCGTACGGTCGCAGCATGGTGCTGGCCGGCCGCGGACGCACGTGCTGCGGCCACCAGAACCAGCGGCCGAGCAGGGTGGCCAGCGACGGTGTCATGAACGACCGCACGATCAAGGTGTCGAAGAGCAGACCCAGCGCGATCGTCGTACCCACCTGGGCCATCACCAGCAGCGGGCTGAACATGAACGTGGCCATGGTGGCGGCGAAGACCAGACCGGCGGAGGTCACCACCGAGCCGGAACCGGCCATGGCGCGGATCGTCCCCGTCTTGAGCCCGGCGTGGATTTCCTCTTTGAACCGCGATATCAGCAGCAGGTTGTAGTCCGAGCCGACCGCCAACAGCAGGATGACCGCCATCGCCAGCACCATCCAGTGCAACTTCATGCCCAGGATGTACTGCCACAAGAGCACGGAGAGTCCGAATGAGGCGCCCAGCGACAGCAACACGGTACCGACGATCACGAAGGCCGCCACGACGCTTCGGGTGATCACCAGCATGATGATGAAAATCAAAGTGGCCGCGGCGATTCCGGCGATCATCAGGTCGATGTTGGAGCCGTCGTGCATGTCCTTGTACGTCGCGGCGGTGCCGCCGAGGTAGACCTTGGCGCCTTCCCAGGGAGTGCCCTTGATCGCCTCGTGCACGGCCTGCTTGATCGGTTCGATGTGGTTGATGCCTTCAGGAGTCGCCGGGTCGCCTTCGTGGGAGATGATCAGCCGGACGGCGTGCCCGTTCGGCGAGATGAACTGTTTGAGACCTCGCGCGAAATCCGGGCTCTTGAACGCCTCCGGCGGGAGGTAGAACGTGTCGTCGTTTTTCGCTTTGTCGAAGGCGTCGCCTTGCGCGGTGGCGTTGTCGGACTGCGCTCTCGCCTGTTCGTTAAGACCCTGCGTGATCGCATAGTTCGACATGATGGTGTCGAGGTTGCGCTGCTGGCTCTCGATCTGCGGCGGTATCAGCGCGACCAGTTTCGGCTGAATCTTGTCCAGCTTGTCCAGGTTCGCGCTGAGGTTCACGATGTTCTCAGCCACCTGGTCGATGCCGTCGAGCGCGTTGAAGACCGACCGGAGTGCCCAGCAGACCGGGATGTCGTAACAGTGCTTCTCCCAGTAGAAGTAGCTACGGATCGGCCGCAGGAAGTCGTCGAAGTTGGCGATGTCGTCGCGCAACCTCTCGGTGATCTGCACGGTTTCCTTGGTGAGCCTGGTGGTTTCGTGCGTCGTGTTGCTGAGATCCTGGGTCACCTGCATCTGCTCATGCAGGGTTGCCATCGTCTTGTGCAGCTCGTCGGCTTGCTTGAGCAGGTTTGCCGCCTGCTCGTCCTGATAGTGCTGGGTCTGGATTCGCCCTGCGGCCTGCGCACCCATCTGGAATCCGAGGGTGCTGTGGTCGAGTGGCGTGCCCAGCGGCCGGGTGATGGTCTGCACCCGGCCGATACCGGGGATGTGGAAGACCGCCTTGGCGACCTTGTCCAGGACGATGAAGTCGGCCGGATTACGCAGGTCGTGATCGGTCTCGATCATCAACAGCTCAGGGTTGAGCCGAGCCTGGTCGAAGTGCCGGTCCGCGGCGGCATAACCGACGTTGGCCGGGGTGTCCGCCGGCAGGAAGTGGCGGTTGTCGTAGTCGGTCTTGTAACCGGGCAGGGCGAGCAGACCAACCAGCGCGATCGCGACGGTCACCGCGAGAACCGGTGCGGGCCAGCGGACTACCACGGTGCCCATGCGACGCCAGCCCCGGGTCTGCAGCGTGCGCTTCGGATCCATGAGCTTGAAGAACGACGCAACCGTCAGTATTGCCGGAGCCAGCGTCAAAGCCGCCAGCACCGCGACCAGCATGCCGACCGCGCACGGCACCCCCAGCGACTGGAAGTACGGCAGCCGGCAGAAGCTCAGGCAGTACATCGCGCCGGCGATGGTCAGGCCCGATCCGAGCACGACATGCGCGGTGCTGTGGAACATGGTGTAGAACGCTTGTTCGCGGGTCTCGCCCAGCCCGCGGGCCTCGTGATAGCGGCCGACCACGAAGATCGCGTAATCCGTCCCGGCGGCGATCGCCATCAGCACCAGCATGTTGTTGGCGAACGTCGACAGCCCCATGACGCCGTAGTTACCGAGCGTCGCGACGACACCGCGGGCCGCTGCCAGCTCGATGAACACCATGGCCAGCATGATCAGGACGATGCTGATCGACCGGTAGACGAACAGCAGCATCACGATGATCACCAGGAAGGTGACGAGCGTGACCTTCGCGACGCCCTTCTCACCCGCGTGGGACTGATCGGCGAACAGCGGGCCCGCGCCGGTGACGTAGGCCTTGATTCCCGGCGGCGCGGGCACCGAGTCCACGATCAAAAGGCCGCGTACGTCCAGGTTTACCTCGCCGGCAACATGGGCGGCGGGCTGGCGAACGAGTCCGCCGCGGCCGTCCGCAAGATCGTGGACTCGGTGCCCGCGCCGCCGGGAATCAAGGCCTACGTCACCGGCGCGGGCCCGCTGTTCGCCGATCAGT
>NZ_LZLL01000604.1:0-11240 GCF_001669335.1 Mycobacterium sp. 1245852.3
GCTTCTCGAATCCCTCGAGCCATTCGTTGGTCTCGGAATCGAAGCCCTCGGGGAAGATGTAGTTGCCCTGCTCGTCGTAGCTGTCGGCCATGCCGTACTTCGCCGGGTCGAACTCTTCGGTGTAGTCCTCGTTGGCCTGCTTGAGCGACAACGAGATTCGGCGGCGCTCCAGGTCGATGTCGATGACCTTGACCATCGCGTCGTCGCCGACCGCGACCACCTGGTCGGGGACCTCCACGTGGCGCTCGGCCAGCTCGGAGATGTGCACCAGGCCCTCGATGCCCTCCTCGACGCGCACGAACGCACCGAACGGAACCAGCTTGGTGACCTTGCCGGGCACGATCTGGCCGATGGCGTGGGTGCGGGCGAAGTGGCGCCACGGGTCTTCCTGAGTCGCCTTCAGCGACAACGAAACCCGCTCGCGATCCATGTCGACGTCGAGCACCTCGACGGTGACCTCGTCGCCGACCTGGACGACCTCGGACGGGTGGTCGATGTGCTTCCAGCTCAACTCGGAGACGTGCACCAGGCCGTCCACCCCACCGAGGTCGACGAATGCACCGAAGTTGACGATCGAGGAGACGACACCCTTGCGGATGGCGCCCTTCTGCAGCTGGTTGAGGAATTCGCTGCGCACCTCGGACTGGGTCTGCTCGAGCCACGCGCGGCGGCTCAGCACCACGTTGTTGCGGTTCTTGTCCAGCTCGATGATCTTGGCCTCGATCTCCTTGCCGATGTACGGCTGCAGATCGCGGACGCGACGCATCTCCACCAGTGAGGCGGGCAGGAAGCCACGCAGCCCGATGTCGAGGATCAGGCCACCCTTGACCACCTCGATGACGGTGCCCTTGACGGCCTCGTCCTTCTCCTTGAGCGCCTCGATGGTGCCCCAGGCGCGCTCGTACTGCGCGCGCTTCTTGGACAGGATCAGGCGACCTTCTTTGTCCTCCTTGGTGAGGACCAGGGCTTCGACCTCATCACCGACGGAAACGACCTCGTTGGGGTCGACATCGTGCTTGATGGAGAGTTCGCGGGCGGGGATGACCCCTTCGGTCTTGTAGCCGATATCGAGGAGCACCTCGTCCCGGTCCACTTTGACGATCGTGCCTTCGACGATGTCGCCATCGTTGAAGTACTTGATCGTTTTGTCTATTGCGGCGAGAAAATCCTCGCTCGAGCCAATGTCGTTGACGGCTACTTGCGGCGAGGTGACGGCGGGACTCGGCATATTGTTGGGTTGCTCCGGACAGGTTTGGTCGTAGGGACAATTCAGGATTTACCTGTCGAGGCTACTCGACTGGGCACATGCTGGCCAAACCCAGCGCGGTTGACGGCGGCCGAACGGATGTCCCGAACGTGACGCCACGGCGAATTGTCAGCCGATTTTCCGCCATGGCCTCGCATTCGGCGGCCGATCAAGCAGCGATTACACCCCTCGGAAGCTTCGTTCGCCGCGCTAGTGCGCCGCGGCGTCCCACGAACGGCCGTAACCCACCGACACCTCCAGCGGGACGTCGAGGGGGTAGGCGCCGCCCATCTTTTCGCGCGCCAGCGCTTCCAGCTGTTCCCGCTCGCCGGGCGCGACCTCGAAAAGCAGCTCGTCGTGCACCTGCAGCAGGATCCGGGAAGACAGCCCGGCGGCTTTGATCGCCTTGTCGACCTCGAGCATCGCCACCTTGATGATGTCGGCCGCGCTGCCCTGAATGGGCGCGTTGAGCGCGGCCCGCTCGGCGGCCTCGCGCACCTGGCGGTTGCTGCTGTCCAGTTCGGGCAGGTAGCGACGGCGGCCGAAGACCGTCGATGTGTAGCCGTCCTTGCGAGCCTGTTCGACGACGTCCATCAGGTAGTCGCGCACCCCGCCGAACCGGGCGAAGTACTGCTCCATCTGATCTTTGGCTTCTTCGGTGGAGATCTTGAGCTGGGCGGACAGCCCGTAGGCGCTCAGGCCGTAGGCCAGGCCGTAGGACATCGCCTTGACGCGGCGGCGCAGCTCCGCGGTGACCTCCTCGATCGGGACGCCGAACGCCCGCGACGCGACGAAGGAGTGCAGGTCCTCCCCCGTGTTGAACGCCTCGATGAGGCCCTCGTCCTTGGACAGGTGGGCCATGATCCGCATCTCGATCTGGCTGTAGTCGGCCGTCATCAGCTCGCTGTAGCCCTCGCCGACGACGAACGCGTCGCGGATCCGCCGGCCCGCCTCGGTGCGGATCGGGATGTTCTGCAGATTCGGCTCCGTCGACGACAACCTGCCCGTCGCGGCGATGGTCTGGTTGAACGTGGTGTGGATGCGGCCGTCCGAGGCCACCGAGTTCAGCAACCCGTCGACGGTGACTTTGAGCCGGGTGGCATCGCGGTGGGCCAGCAGATGCTGCAGGAACGGATGGCCGGTCTTGTCGAACAGCGACTGCAACGCGTCCGCGTCGGTGGTGTATCCGGTCTTGGTGCGCTTGGTCTTTGGCATCTCCAGCTCGTCGAAGAGCACCGTCTGCAACTGCTTGGGCGAGCCCAGATTGATCTGTTTGCCGATCACCGCGTACGCCGCCTCGGCCGCATCCCTGATCTGGTGGGCGAAATCGCTTTGCAGCTCTTGCAGCAGGTCCAAATCGACTGCGATGCCGGCGTTTTCCATCCCGGCCAGCACGGCCTGCACCGGCAGCTCCATGCCGCTCAACAGCGAGGTGGAGTTGATTCGGGCCAGCTCTTCGTCGAGCGCCTCGGCCAGATCCAGCACCGCCACGGCGCGCAGGATCAGCGTCTGCACCGCCTGGTCGTCGACGCCCTCGTCATCGTCGAGCAACGAAAGTTGTTGCTGTTCAGGGTTTTCGGCGCGCAGCTCGCGGCGCAAGTAGCGCAGCGAGAGGTCGTCGAGGGAGAAGCTGCGCTGGCCGGGGCGCACCAGGTAGGCGGCCAGCGCGGTGTCGGAGGTGACGCCGGCCAGCGTCCAGCCCCGCCCGGCCAGGTCGTGCATCGCCAGCTTGGCCTCGTGCAGCGCCTTGGGCGGACCGGGGTCGGCCAGCCAAGACGCCAGTGCCGCTTCGTCTTCGGGATCCAGTGTCGCGGTGTCGATGTAGCGGCCCTCGCCGTCGGCGGACACGATGGCCAGGGCGGTGGCGTCGGCGTCGTAGGCCAGATGAGTCCCGACGACGGCCAGTCCGAACCGCTTGCCCGAGCTGTGCTCGGCCAGCCACACGGCCAGCTCGCCGGGTTCCAGCGCGCCGCCGCGCACGTCGAAGCCCTCGTCGACCTCGGGCTCCACCGCGGCCAGGGTTTCGAACAACCGGTCCCGCAGCACCCTGAACTCCAGGTCGTCGAAGAGCCGGTGAATCTGGTCGCGATCCCACGGTTGCAGCCGCAGCGTGTCCGGGGTCTGGGCCAGCGGCACGTCTTTGACCAGATCGGTCAGCTCGCGGTTGCGGATCACGCTGGGCAGATGCGCGCGCAGCGCGTCGCCGACCTTGCCGCGCACCGAGTCGACGTTGTCGACCAGCGCCTGCAGCGATCCGTACTCGCCGATCCATTTGGAGGCGGTCTTCTCCCCGACGCCGGGTATGCCGGGCAGGTTGTCACTGGGGTCACCGCGCAGTGCGGCGAAGTCGGGGTACTGCTGCGGGGTCAGCCCGTACTTTTCGACGACGGCGTCCGGGGTGAAGCGGGTCAACTCGCTGACCCCCTTGCGCGGATACAGCACGGTCACGTTGTCGCTGACCAACTGCAGCGAGTCGCGGTCGCCGGTGACCACCAGCACCCGGTAGCCCTCGCGCTCGGCCTGGGTGGCCAGCGTCGCGATGAGGTCGTCGGCCTCGAACCCCTCCTCGGCCAGCACCGTGATGCCCAACGCCGCAAGGACTTCCTTGGTGATGTCGATCTGGCCGCGGAACTCGTCGGGCGTCGCGGACCGGTTGGCCTTGTACTCCGGGTAGCGCTCGGAGCGAAACGTCTGACGCGAGACGTCGAACGCGGCGGCGATGTGGGTCGGGGCCTCGTCGCGCAGCAGGTTGATCAGCATGGCGGTGAAGCCGTAGACCGCGTTGGTGGTCAGCCCGCCGCGGGTTTTGAAGTTCTCGGCGGGCAGCGCGTAGAACGCCCGAAACGCCAGCGAGTTGCCGTCCAGCAGCATGAGCGTCGGCGTGGTCTGTTCCTCGCTGGCCTTGGGGGTGGTTTTCGTGGCGGGCACGGTCTCACTCTAGGCACCCGGTGTGACGAGGCAGGCGTCCCGACCGCGCCCGCGGCAGAACTGCAACACGTTTCAGTTTTGCGTTGGGGCTGGGTAGTCTGGCCGGGTGCCAGAGGTCACCAGTCCAGAACCCGCGATCGACGGATGGTTCGCCACCGATGACGCCGGAAACCCGCATCTGATCGGCAGCAAGTGCCCCGAGTGCGGCACCTATGTCTTCCCGCCGCGGGAGAACAACTGCCCCAACCCGGCCTGCGCCAGCGACACCCTGGAGTCCGTCGCCCTGTCGACCCGGGGAACGCTGTGGAGCTACACCGAGAACCGGTACCCGCCGCCCGCGCCCTACCCGGCGGCCGACCCGTTCGAGCCGTTCGCCATCGCCGCGGTGGAGCTGGCCGACGAGGGCATCATTGTGCTCGGCAAGGTCGTCGAGGGCACGCTGGCGGCCGATCTGAAGGTCGGCATGCAGATGGAGCTGACCACCATGACCTTGTTCACCGACGCTGACGGCGTGGAGCGCACCGTGCACGGTTGGAGGATCGCGAAATGAGCCCGGAACCGCTTTACATCCTGGGCGCCGGCATGCACCCCTGGGGCAAATGGGGCCGCGACTTCACCGAATACGGCGTGGTCGCCGCGCGCGCCGCGCTGGCCGAGGCCGGGCTGGACTGGCAACAGATCCAGCTGGTCGCCGGGGCCGACACCATCCGCAACGGCTACCCCGGCTTCATCGCCGGGTCGACGTTCGCCCAGAAGCTGGGCTGGAACGGTGTGCCGGTCAGTTCCAGCTACGCCGCCTGCGCCAGCGGTTCGCAGGCGCTGCAGAGCGCCCGCGCCCACATTCTGGCCGGGTTCTGCGACGTCGCGCTGGTCATCGGCGCCGACACCACGCCCAAGGGCGCGTTCGCCCCCGTCGGCGGTGAGCGCAAGAACGACCCCGACTGGCAGCGTTTCCACCTGATCGGCGCGATGAACCCGGTGTACTTCGCGCTGCTCGCGCGCCGCCGGATGGACCTCTACGGCGCGACGTCCGAGGACTTCGCTGCGGTCAAGGTGAAGAACTCCCAGCACGGCCTGCAGAACCCGAATGCCCGCTACCGCAAGGAATCTTCGGTCGAGGACGTGCTGGCCAGCCCGGTGGTGTCCGACCCGCTGCGCCAGCTCGACATCTGCGCCACCTCCGACGGCGCCGCGGCGCTGATCGTGGCCAGCGCCGAGTTCGCCCACAAGCACCTCGGCTCGCTCGAGGGCGTGCCGTCGGTGCGCGCGGTCAGCACGGTCACCCCGCAGTATCCCCAGCACCTTCCCGAATTGCCGGATATCGCAACGGATTCCACCGCCGCCGTGGCCGCCCCGGAGCGGGTGTTCAAGGATCAGATCCTGGACGCGGCCTACGCCGAGGCGGGCATCGGCCCGGAGGACGTGAGCCTGGCCGAGGTCTACGACCTGTCCACCGCGCTGGAACTCGATTGGTACGAGCACCTGGGGCTGTGCGCCAAGGGCGAGGCGGAGCAGCTGCTGCGCAGCGGCGCGACCACGATCGGCGGCAGGGTCCCGGTCAACCCGTCGGGTGGGCTGGCGTGCTTCGGCGAGGCGATTCCCGCCCAGGCGATCGCTCAGGTCTGCGAGCTGACCTGGCAGCTGCGCGGCCAGGCGACCGGCCGGCAGGTGGACAACGCGAAAGTGGGCGTCACCGCCAATCAGGGCCTGTTCGGCCACGGCTCGTCGGTGATCGTCGCCCGCTAACGGTTGCGGCCGTTTGCGGCCGTTTCGAGTGTGAAACAACGGCTTTCGGTGTGAAGCCACGGCGGCCGCCCTCGGCGTGTCGGCGCCCTCAGTTCACACCGAAAGCCGTGGGTTCACGCTCGACGGCCGGGGAAGCTACTCGTCAGAGCTGCCCAGGGTCTCCAGGACGACCTCGGCCACCCGCTTCATCGTGGTCCTGCGGTCCATGGCGGCCCGCTGAATCCACTTGAAGGCCTCGGGCTCGGTCATGCCCTGTTCGCTCTGGAGCAGCCCCTTGGCGCGCTCGACGAGCTTGCGGGTCTCCAGCCGGTCGGACAACGAGGCCACCTCGCGTTCGAGCTCGGCGATCTCACTGAAGCGGCTGACGGCCAGTTCGATGGCCGGGATGAGGTCGCTGATGGTGAACGGCTTGACCAGGTAGGCCATCGCGCCGGCGTCGCGCGCCCGCTCCACCAGGTCGCGCTGGCTGAAGGCGGTCAAGACGACGATCGGGGCGATCCGCTTGCTGGCGATCTCCGAGGCCGCGTCGATGCCGTCGCGGCGCGGCATCTTGACGTCCATGATCACCAGATCCGGCTGGTGGCGCTCGGCCAGCTCGACGGCTTCCTGCCCGTCGCCGGCCTCCCCGACAATCTCGTAACCCTCCTCTCGGAGCATCTCGGCGAGATCCATGCGGATGAGCGCTTCGTCTTCAGCGATCAGGACCCGGCGCGGCACAGCGGCGTCGGTGTCGGTCGTGGGGCCTGTCATGACGAATATTGTGTCGTGAACGCCTCAGACCAGCGACCTCGGGGGCGGTGAGACGGGTGAGCACTCCTGATCCTCTATGGTGGGAGGCTGCCTCTAAGGTAAGAGGCCGCACGCCCTCGTATCCCAACTGGCAGAGGAAACGGATTCAAAACCCGTCCAGTGTGAGTTCGAATCTCACCGAGGGCACACAAGCGTTCGGCACCTTCGAGCGGGACCGCCGACAGGCCTACAGCCCTTTTCCGGTACCGCAGTGGAGTATTGCGGCATTCGCGCGTACAAGCGGTCTGCAAATTCGCCTAAAAACATTCCAATGGTATGTGCTCGGTCCCGCTTTTTAATAAATTGCACGCATTAATACGTAATTCGGCGCATTCCGGGAAAGCCACGCGAATACGCGCTCATTTGAATTCATTCGATCCGGGCTACCACTGGAGCGTGTTCTGCGGACCCGTGGCGCGCGGCGTCGACACACATCGGCACCTCCCGGCCGTCACCCCGCTACCGGTGCCGACGACCGACCAAGCCGCCGCGCGCGTGAGGTCGCATGATCGAGCAAGCGACCAAACGGCAAGTGCGCCAGATCAATCGCCGATTGAGCGGGTTACGCACATCTGGCCCGAGGCCGACACGTCCGCTCCCGGCGAGTAGTTACCGATGGAATCGGTGGCGACCCGCAGTAGCCAACTGGGCTCGCTGCACGCGGCGCTACAGCCCTGCATCAAAAACGCGGTGGAAACCAGGATTGAGGCAAGAACAAACCTCTTGAGACCCGCCATGCGGCACCCCTTAGTCGAGGCGATCACGTGTCCATAAGCCCTGTCAAACACGTGTTAAATAACCGGAACCAATGACTCCTAAACCCGATTACAACCCGATAACAAGAACTGTTATCAGACTCAGAAACTTACGGGGGCGAAAACCAGGATTTTCTTTCAAGACGGCCGCCGAGGGCGCTGCTCGGCGGTTAGGCTGGCACCCGTGGCGGCCAAGAAGTGTGGTGCCCCACCAAGATGCCCAGACGGCTCGTCGGGGCGCCCGGACTGCGTGGCCGCGGCGCGCGCTCAGTCGCGCGCCCGCAGTCAGCACTACGCCGACAGCGCCGCGCGTGAATTCCGCGTGCTCTCGATCGCGGCCTGGCTCGCCGTCGTGGTCTGCACCACTTTCGTGGTACTGCAGGTGGTCACCGGCGCCTGGATTTGGCAGATCGTCCTCGTCAACGTCGTCTCGGCGTTGATCTTCGCGAGCGTGCCGTGGCTGCACCGGTTCGGTGAACTGGTTGCACCGCTGACCTTCATCGGTACGGCCTACGTCACGGTCGCCGCCACCTGTTGGGACTCGGGCACGGCATCGGGCGGCCAATTCTTCTTGGTGGTGGGCGTCTGCCTGGTGGTGCTGGTGCTGGGGCTGGACCACATCGTGCTGGCCGCCATCGTGGCGGCCATCGCCGCTGGCCTGATCATCGCCCTGGAATTTCTCGTTCCCCGCGACACCGGCCTGGTGCCGGCCTGGGCGCAGTCGATGATGTTCGTCGTCACCATCATCTCCGCCTGCGTCATGGTGTTCATCACCGTGTGGTACGCGCTGCGCGATACCCAGCGCGCCGAGTCGGTGATGGAATCCGAATACCAGCGCTCGGAAGCGCTGCTGGCCAACATGTTGCCGGGCAGCATCGCCGAGCGTCTCAAGAGCGCCGACCGAAACGTCATCGCCGACAAGTACGACGAGGCCTCCGTGCTGTTCGCCGACATCGTCGGCTTCACCGAGCGCGCCAGCAGCACGGCGCCGGCGGACCTGGTGCAGTTCCTGGACCGGCTCTACGGCGCCTTCGACGAGTTGGTCGACAAACACGGCCTGGAGAAGATCAAGGTCAGCGGGGACTCCTACATGGTGGTCAGCGGCGTGCCGCGGGCGCGGCCGGATCACGCCTTCGCCCTCGCCGATTTCGCTCTCGATATGGCCAATGTTGCTGCGGCACTGCGTGATCCGCATGGCCAGGCCGTCCCGCTGCGGATGGGCATGGCCTGCGGACCCGTCGTGGCCGGCGTCGTGGGTTCGCGCCGGTTCTTCTACGACGTGTGGGGCGACGCCGTCAACGTCGCCTCGCGGATGGAATCCACCGATTCGGTGGGCCGCATCCAAGTGCCCCAGGCGATGTACGAGCGCCTGAAAAACCAGTTCGTGCTGCAAGAGCGCGGCCGCATCGAGATCAAGGGCAAGGGCGTTATGCGCACGTGGTATCTAATCGGGCGCAAGGCAGGCGAAGAACCCACCGACCTGCGTGCCGAGGATCCACGCACCGTTCACGTCTGACCAAAGTCCCTGTACCACGGCGCACGTTTGTGCCAGACTGCGGCCATGACTATCTCCCCTGGCTCTCCTGGAACCCACCCCGTTCCAAGCTTGCTGCCGCATCTGTGGAAATCCGCTCTGCTGTCGGGAATTCTGTCTCTTGTCCTCGGTGTCCTGGTGCTGGCGTGGCCGGGAATTTCCATCCTGGTCGCCGCCATCGCCTTCGGCGTTTATCTGCTGATTACCGGTGTCGCGCAGGTCGTCTTCGCCTTCTCGCTTCATGTCTCGGCGGGCAGCCGGATCCTGCTGTTCATCAGCGGCGCAGCGTCATTGATCTTGGCGTTACTGGCATTCCGTCATTTCGGTCAGGGCTACGCAATCCTGCTGTTGGCCATCTGGATTGGCGTCGGGTTCATATTCCGCGGAGTCGCCACAACGGTTTCGGCCATCAGCGACCCGCACCTGCCGGGGCGGGGCTGGAACATCTTCGTCGGCGTGATCAGCCTGCTCGCCGGCATCGTCGTGCTGGCGTCCCCGTTCCAATCCATCGTCACCCTGGCGATCGTGGTCGGCGCGTGGTTCGTCGTCATCGGCGTCTTCGAGATCATTTCGTCGTTCGGAATCCGCAAGGCCTCCAAGACCCTCGCCAGCTGAGCAGGGCCGCCGGTGGCGGCGGCACCGATTCGTCTACTACACTCTGTCGTAGCCGTTGGGATCGGGCCTCCGCAGTTTCGGGAGATGACAGATGAATGTCGTCGATATTTCGCGGTGGCAGTTCGGTATCACTACCGTCTACCACTTCATCTTCGTGCCGCTCACCATCGGCCTGGCGCCGCTGATCGCCATCATGCAGACGGTGTGGGTGGCCACCGGTAACACCGCCTGGTACCGGCTGACCAAGTTCTTCGGCAAGCTGTTCCTGATCAACTTCGCCATCGGCGTGGCGACCGGGATCGTCCAGGAATTCCAGTTCGGCATGAACTGGTCGGAGTACTCGAAGTTCGTCGGCGACATCTTCGGCGCGCCACTGGCGATGGAGGGGTTGTTCGCCTTTTTCTTCGAGTCCACGTTCATCGGGTTGTGGATCTTCGGCTGGAGCCGGCTGCCGAAGCTGATCCACCTGGCCTGCATCTGGATCGTCGCGTTCGGCGTCAACGCGTCGGCGTTCTTCATCATCGCGGCGAACTCGTTCATGCAGCACCCGGTCGGCGCCCACTACAACCCCGCGACGCACCGCGCCGAACTGGACGACATCTTCGCCCTGCTGTCCAACAACACTGCGCAGGCGGCGTTTTCGCACACGGTCACCGGCGCGCTGTTGGTCGCGGGCACGTTCGTCGCCGCGGTGAGCGCATGGTGGATGGTGCGCTCGCGCAGGCCCGGTTCCACCACGCCCGAGGCACAAGCCGAGGCGCGCACCATGTTTCGCCCCGCGGCCATCCTCGGATGCGGGGTCGTGCTCATCGCCACGGTCGGCTTGTTCTTCACCGGTGACCGGCAGGGCAAGCTGATGTTCGTCCAGCAGCCGATGAAGATGGCGTCCGCGGAAGCGTTGTGCCACACGCAAACCGACCCCGACTTCTCGGTGCTGACGATCGGAACGCACAACAACTGCGGCAGCGTCGCCGAGGTGATCAAGGTGCACTACGTCCTGCCGTTCCTGGCCGAAGGCAAGTTCAGCGGCGTGACGCTGCGCGGCGTGGACGAGCTGCAGCAGGAGTATCAGCAGCGCTTCGGCCCCGACGACTACCGGCCGAACCTGTTCGTCACCTACTGGTCCTTCCGGGCGATGATCGGATTTTTGGCCATCCCAGTGTTGTTCGCCCTGACCGTGCTGTGGGTCACCCGCGGCCACCGGACACCCCGCAGCCGGTGGCTGTCGTGGTTCGCCCTGCTCACCATCCCCACGCCGTTTCTGGCCAACATCTCGGGGTGGGTGTTCACCGAGATGGGCCGCCAGCCATGGGTGGTGGCGCCCAATCCCACTGGCGATCAACTGGTTCGGATGACGGTCCGCGAAGGGGTGTCGAATCACGTGCCCGGCATGGTCATCACCTCGCTGGTGACCTTCACCCTCGTCTACGCGGTACTCGCGGTGCTCTGGTTCTTCCTGCTCAAGCGCTACGTCGTCGAAGGCCCGCTGGAGCACGACGCGGAACCCGCTCCCCCGCAAGCGCCCAGCGACGACGAGGTGGCACCCCTGTCCTTCGCGTACTGACCAGGCTTACCGACGCCGGAAGGAGTTGAGACGATGGGACTGCAGGAGTTGTGGTTCGGCATC
>NZ_LZLL01000605.1:0-29911 GCF_001669335.1 Mycobacterium sp. 1245852.3
TGTCGCGCACCGTGCAGGAAACGCCTTTGGCGCGGACGCGCCGGACGAACTCCCGCTCGACCGGCTTGGGGCTGGCGTCCCACTCACTACCCGGGGTGGGGTTGAGTGGAATCAGGTTCACGTGCACCAGCGGGCCGAGCGCGCGATGCAGCCGCTGCCCCAAAAGGTCTGCGCGCCAAGGCTGATCGTTGACGTCGCGGATCAACGCGTACTCCACCGACACCCGCCTGCCCGTGACGTCGGCGTAATACCGCGCGGCGTCGAGGGCTTCGGTGATCTTCCACCGGTTGTTCACCGGCACCAGGGTGTCGCGCAGTTCGTCGTCGGGCGCGTGCAGCGACAGCGCCAACGTCACCCCGAGCCGTTCGTCGGCGAGCTTGCGGATGGCGGGCGCCAGCCCCACCGTCGACACGGTCACCGAACGGGCCGAGATGCCGAAACCGTGGGGCGGCGCGGCGGTGATGCGCCGCACCGCGGCCACCACGCGGGCGTAATTGGCCAGCGGCTCCCCCATGCCCATGAACACCACGTTGGACAGCCGGTCCCCGAAGTCGTCGCGCAGGGCTGCGGCGCCGGCGCGGACCTGCTCGAGGATCTCCGCCGTCGACAGGTTGCGAGTCAGCCCGCCCTGACCGGTCGCGCAGAACGGACACGCCATGCCGCAACCGGCCTGCGACGAAATGCACACCGTGTTGCGTTGCGGGTAACGCATCAGCACCGACTCGACGGTGACCCCATCGAGGGCCCGCCACAACGTCTTTCGCGTCTGGCCTGCGTCGCAGGTCACCTCGGCGGCCGCGGTGAGCAGGATCGGGAACATCGTCTCGGCGAGGGCGTCGCGCAGGCCCGCCGGCAGGTCGGTCATCTGCCGCGGGTCGGCGATCAGCCGCGCGTAGTACTGATGCGCCAGCTGCTTGGCGCGAAACGCCGGCAGGCCCAGCTCGGTGACGGCGGCCGTGCGACCGTCCTCGTCGAGGTCGGCCAGGTGCCGCGGCGGCCTGCCGGGACGCGGCTCGGAGAAAACCAGTTGTGCAACCATGACCTGTCCAGTATCGCCTCTCGACCGGACCGGCCTAGGGAACGAGGGTCAGCACCGTCCAGGCGGCGACCGCCGAGGGCAGGACGCCGTCGAGCCGATCCATCAGTCCGCCGTGGCCGGGCAGCAGCCGTCCCATGTCCTTGATGCCGAGGTCGCGCTTGACCTGAGACTCCACCAGATCCCCCAACGTGCAGGTCAGCACCAGGATGACGCCCAGCAACGCGCCGATCCACCATGGTTTGTGGGCCAGCAAAGTCGCGGTCAGCGTCGCCGCGGTGATCCCGAACACCAACGATCCGGCGAACCCCTCCCACGACTTCTTGGGGCTGATCGCCGGAACCATCGGGTGCTTGCCGAGTAGCGCCCCCACGGCATACCCGCCGGTGTCGGAGGCGACGACGGTGATCATCAGGCAGAACACCCGTCCGGCGCCGTCGTGCGGGTAGACCAGCAGCACGCCGAAGGAGGCGAACAGCGGCACCCAGGCGGCCAGGAACACCGTCGCCGAGGCGTCCCGGAGGTAGTTGGCCGACGGCGACCCGTCGAACGGCTCGGGCCGTTTGGTGTTGTCCTGCATGAACAGCCGCCACACGTTGCAGACCACCACGGTGATGCCGAAGCCGGCCAGGGCGCCCGCGGCGTGGAATGGCCAGGTCAGCCAGACGGTGAGCTGGCCGCCGGCCAGCAACGGGATGACCGGGATGACGTAGCCGGCTTCGCGCAATCGCCGCACCACTTCGTGGGTGGCCACCATGATGGCGAGCGCGACGATGGGAACCCAGAACCGCGGGGCGAACACCAGCGTGACGATCAGCACACCGCCGATCCCGGCTCCCACCGCGATGGCGGCGCGCAGGTCGCGTCCGGCCCGGGACGTCTTCTTGGCCGGCTGCGCGCTCGTCTTCTTGGCGGCGCGCGCCCGATTGTCGGGCGGGTTGCCTGCGCCGGGTTCTGGGGTTGCCACTGGCCTGGATGAACTTAGCTGCTGAGCGGTCGTCAGACCTCCAGCAGTTCGCCTTCTTTGTGCTTGACCAGCTCTTCGATCTGGGTGATGTACTGGTGGGTGGTCTTGTCCAGGTCCTTTTCGGCCCGGCCGACCTCGTCCTCGCCGGCCTCGCCGTCCTTGCGAATGCGGTGCAGCTCCTCCATCGCCTTGCGGCGGATGTTGCGCACCGAGACCTTGGCGTCCTCGCCCTTGCCCTTGGCCTGTTTGACCAGCTCGCGGCGGCGTTCCTCGGTGAGCTGCGGGACCGCCACCCGGATCAGGGTGCCGTCGTTGGTGGGGTTGACGCCCAGGTCGGAGTTGCGGATCGCCGTCTCGATCGCGCCGACCTGGCTGGCCTCGTAGGGCTTGATGACGACCAGGCGCGCCTCGGGCACGTTGATACTGGCCAGTTGGGTGATGGGCGTGGCCGAGCCGTAGTAGTCGATCACGATCCGCGAGAACATGCCGGGGTTGGCCCGCCCGGTTCGGATGGTCGACAGGTCGTCGCGGGCGACCGCTACGGCTTTCTCCATTTTCTCTTCCGCGTCGAAGAGAGCCTCGTCAATCATGTGCGCCGCTCCTCCTCAGCTGCGTTGCGGATCCTCGCAAGCGCAGATCATCGCGTCTTCGGTTCAGGTGGTGACCAGAGTCCCGATCTTCTCACCAGCGACCGCCCGGGCGATATTGCCATTGGTCAGCAGGTTGAACACCAGGATCGGCATGCCATTGTCCATGCACAGGCTGAACGCGGTGGCATCGGCCACTCGTAACCCCCGGTCGATGACCTCGCGGTGGCTGATCGCGGCGATCAATTCGGCGTCGGGATGCTGCCGCGGATCCGCGGAGAACACGCCGTCGACGGCCTTGGCCATCAGGACCACCTCGGCGCCGATCTCCAGGGCGCGCTGCGCGGCCGTCGTGTCGGTGGAGAAGTACGGCAGTCCCATGCCGGCCCCGAAGATCACCATGGGCCCCTGTTCCAGGTGACGCACGGCGCGCAGCGGCAGGTAGGGCTCGGCCACCTGGCCCATGGTGATCGCGGTCTGGACGCGGGTGACGATGCCTTCCTTCTCCAGAAAGTCTTGCAGCGCAAGGCTGTTCATGACGGTGCCCAACATGCCCATGTAGTCCGACCGGGTGCGTTCCATGCCGCGCTGCTGAAGCTGCGCGCCCCGAAAGAAGTTGCCACCGCCGATGACGACGGCCACCTGCACACCGCCGCGGACCACCTCGGCGATCTGCCGGGCCACCCGCGCCACCACGTCCGGGTCCAGGCCGACCTGCCCGCCGCCGAACATCTCACCGCCGAGCTTGAGCAGCACTCGCGAGTACCTGGCCCGGCTCGGGGACTGGCCGCCAACCAGGCCGTTGTCCGGTGCGGATTTCGGTATGCCGTTGCTGGCGGTTGTCGGCTCCGGCCTTCCAGCCGCCGCGCCGGCGACTTGGGGGTCCCTGGACTCCGTCATCAGACTCCTCGCATGAGAGTGCCATCCCGGGCGATCTCCATCCGGAACGGCATTTCACATCCTGCCTCATCGCAGCACAATGCGACGTCGGCGGGGTGCATTATGCGCATAGTTGGCGTGCCGGACCAATTTTCGAGTCTCCAGGTACCGGAATTCGTCCACGCCGATGCCGCCGTTGCCCCGCGTTTGAGCGATGCATGGCATGGGAACCCGCAACAACGCGGCAGAATTACGCGGTCTCAAGCAACGAGGACCAGCCTCGCCGTATGACCGGGTTGATCGCTCGCGATCGCCGTTGAGCGTGGATCGCTCAGAGTACGCCAACGAGGAGGAACACTTTCCATGGCTGAAGAAAACAAGTCGGGACCTGCCGAAGCTGTCAAGGGCGTCGTCGAGGACGCCAAAGGAAAGGCCAAGGAGGCCGTCGGCGCGGTGGCGGGTCGTGATGACCTGACCCGCGAGGGCCAGGCGCAGCAGGACAAGGCCGACGCGCAGCGCGACGCAGCGAAGAAGGAAGCCGAGGCGGAAGCCGCGCGCGGTGGCGCCAAGGCGGCCGAGGAGCGCCAGAAGGACAACCAGTAACAGGGCTGTGAACGATGGGCCCGATCCGTGAAAACGGGTCGGGCCCATCGTCTTTCTTTCCGGCAGGTTCGGCCGGTGAAAAGCCTGAGGTTGCATAGCTTTGCATAGTTTTCGGCGGGACGGGTATCCAGGCGTAGCGCTGTAAGACATCTCCACAGAGGTGCCTACGGACCGGGGGGGAAGCCGGGACGTGACGAGGTTTGGAGATGCTGTTGGACGTGGTGGTGCTCACCGACGAGGACGATTTCGAATCGGCCCTGCCGGACTTGGCCGCGTTCGCCCAACCGATTCGCCGCATCGCCCTGACGGCCGAGACCGACGGGCATCTCGCTACCGCGGACGTCGCGATCATCGACGCGCGCAGCAACGTGGCGCTGGCCCAGGCGGTCAGTCATCGCCTCACGACCGACAACCCCGCCACCGCGGTGGTCGCCCTGGTGGCGCCGGCGGACTGTGCGGCGGTCGACGTCGACTGCAATTTCGACGACGTGATGCTGCCCGGCACCTGTGCCGAGGAGTTGCAGGCGCGGTTCCGGCTGGCGATCGGGCGGCGCCGCAGCGTGATCGACGGCACGCTGAAGTTCGGCGACCTGGTCCTGCATCCGGCCAGTTTCACCGCGTCGCTGGACGGCCAGGATCTGTGTCTGACCCTCACCGAGTTCAAACTGCTGAATTTCCTTGTGCAGCATGCCGGTCAGGCGTTCACCCGGACCCGGCTGATGCAGGAAGTGTGGGGTTATGACAGCACCGGCAAGGTGCGCACCGTCGACGTGCACATCCGGCGGTTGCGCACCAAGCTCGGCGCCCGGCACCAATTCCTGGTCGACACCGTGCGAGGTGTCGGCTACCGGGCGGCGACGCCGCCGCAACCCGAATGGATCGTCGCCGACGCCGGTCTCCACCTCAACGGAACGCGGGCAGGCTGACCCTAACGGCCGTAATTAGCTGCGCTGCAGCGCTTCCGTGCCTGGTCAGCCGAATAAGGGGAACGCGCGCTTGCGCGCCAGCGCATTCATCCCGTCCTGGATGGCGTGTTGCACCTCATGGTATTTGCGTTCGACGTATTGGTCGTCGTCAGCCTTCGCGGGATCGTTGTCGAGTTCGACCGCGGGCATGAAGCGGGTGCGGATCTTGGCCGGCAGGGGCAGCTGCGGCAGCGCCGCCGGCGCGATACCCCACGGCAACGAGACGGCCAACGGGAACACCTTGAGCCGCAGGATCTTATCCAGGCGCAGAGCTTTCGACAGCCGGTCCCCGCGGATCAGCACCGGCATCGCGTCGGCGCCGCCCACGGTGGCGATGGGCACGATCGGCACCCCGGCCCGGATCGCCATCTTGACGAAGCCGGTCCGCCCCGCCAGGTTGGCCTGATCGCGCTCGGTCCACGGGCGCAGCGAATCCACTTCCCCGCCGGGCCACAACGCCACGTCACGCCCCTCTGCCAGGGCGGTCGCGATCGCGTCGGGGGCGGCCGGCAAAACGCCCATGGACCGGAAGTAGCGCCCGAACAACGGAATCGCCATCAATGCATCGTGGGCGGTCCCGTGCAGGGTGCGCTCCTGTCCGAACCGCCGCCACCATTGCAGACCGACGGTCCACGCGTCCCACACGAACGGCGCCCCGGAATGAATCCCCACCAACAGCGCCGGTGGCGACTCGGGGATGTTCTCCCAACCGTCGATCTCCATGCGAAACCAGTAGTCCACCAGCACATTCCACAGATACTTCTGGCGCTGCAGGGCGGTCTCGTCCTGACCGGACAGATCCCATCTCCCCGCGCGTTCGGCCACCCAACCGCTCACCCCGCCGGTTTGCTTGCTGCGTCGTTCTTCCATGGCCGCGCGGGCTTGCTCGGCGTTCCGCTTCGCCTGGGCACGCACCGGCGCCGGCCTGTGATCCGGGTTACTCATGAGTAGTCGCATACCCGATTCGAGCGCGCACGATTCCCCTCAATGCAAATCTCCCCGCGCCACGGCGGTGTGGCGCGGGGAGATTTACTCAGATCAGGCGTGTGCCGCGGGTGCGGGTGCAGGCGCCGGCGGCGCACCCGGTGCCGGGCTGTTCGGCGCACCCGGCGCCGCGCCACCCTCGACGTTGGACGTCCAGATCAGGACGTCCTGGTTGCCGTCGTTGTAGACGACGCCGTTCGGCGGCGCGCCGGTCACGTCGAAGTACAGCGTGCCGGTCGACTCGTTGCCCGGCGCGATCGGCGCCGGGTTGAGCCCGTTGGGCGCCCCCACCTTGTCGATCACGCGGTAGTTCTGGCCGTTGGGCCCGCGGGCGATGAAGTCGTTGACCATCGGGGTGACCAGCCCACCGTCCGACCTGGCGCTGATGTCGGCCTGGTACAGCGTGCCTTTCGGCGTGTACCCGGGAATCGTGACATTGCTGGGCTGCAGGTTGCTGACCGTGTAGTTGGTGATCAGCGGCCCGTCCACCAGTTGTTCGCTGGTGCCGAACCCCTGAATGTTGGGCGCGGCGGCCGCGGGCGTCGCTGCGAAGACGCTCGCCACCGCTATCCCCCCGGCAGCGGCAGCTGTCGCGACGGCAGTCTTGGTGACCTTCATTGTCCATTCCTTTCGTGTCGAACAATTGCCCCCCGGAAGGGCATGACGATATAAGCAGCAAATAGCCAACCGACTTCCGCTTTAAACACCGACGTTCGCCCCGTTAGCCAAATTGCCCGGTTAGAGACGCAAAATTGTTGCTTTCGCGGGGAGCACCTTCAGCCTCAGTTGATAACAGCTGCACCATCATTCACATTCGGCACGGTGATTAGTCCGGGTGCTGAGGGGTAACCGGTGCGCTGAGGCCCGCGTCTGGCAAATGTCGGGGGCGCAAGCCGAGACAGCCGCAAAGGGGGCAGTTAGGTGCAACGCGGAAACTCCAAGCACGGCTCACGCGAGGACGACGCGCTCAAGGAGGAACTGGAGGGCACGATTCGCGGCAATCGATCCAGTCGCAGCGAGGAATGGCGCGATCCGGAGCCGCCCGCCGACGACGACCCCGATGTTCCGACGGCGGGCCCGGCGCAGCGCGACTGATAAAGCGGTGCACCGTTAAAACCGGCAAGATGCTCGGCCTGCCCGAAACGTCAATCACACAACAAACTTCGAATCGGTAAAGGAAATGGCATGGGCTTCGTGGCGCAGCAACAATCCGTTCCTGGCGTACAGGCGCAGATGGACCCGATTCCCGACTGTGGTGAAAACAGTTACCAGGGCTCGGGAAAACTGCTGGGCAAAAAGGCGATCATCACCGGCGGCGATAGCGGCATCGGGCGCGCCGTCGCGATCGCCTTTGCGCGCGAGGGCGCTGACGTGTTGATCGCCTACCTCAACGAGGACGACGACGCGCGTGACGTCGCCCGTTACGTCACCAATGCCGGTCGCAACTGCGTGTTGGTGCCCGGCGACCTCTCCGATGCCGCGCACTGCCGCGCCGTGGTGGACCGCGCGGTGCAGGAGTTGGGCGGCGTGGACATCCTGGTCAACAACGCCGCCTTTCAGATGATGCACAAGAGTCTCGACGAGATCAGCGACGAGGAGTGGGAGTACACGTTCCGGCTCAACATCGGTGCGTACTTCTACCTCGCCAAGGCCGCCGTGCCGCACATGCGCCCGGGCTCGTCGATCATCGGCAGCTCGTCGGTGAATTCCGATAGTCCCAACCCGACCCTGGCGCCGTACGCGGCGACGAAGGCGGCGATCGCGAATTTCTCGGCCAGCTTGGCCCAGCTTCTGGGCGACAAGGGGATTCGCGTCAACAGCGTGGCACCCGGACCGATCTGGACGCCCCTGATCCCGTCGACGATGCCGCCGGACAGCGTGGAATCCTTCGGGGACAACGTGCCCCTCGGGCGCGCGGGTCAGCCGGCCGAACTCGCCGCGATCTACGTGTTGTTGGCCTCCGACGACGCGAGCTACATCTCCGGGGCCCGGGTGGCCGTCACTGGCGGCCGGCCGATCCTCTAGCGAAAAGCGTTACACCGCGGCGCATCCCGCCCTAGCACGGTCCGCGCTGCCGCTCAGCGACCCCGGACCTTGCGGTTGTGCTTCTTGATCGCGTCCACCAACTCCGACTTGTTCATGCTGGACCGGCCGGCGATGTCGAGCCGACGGGCCAGGTCGAGCAGGTGTTTTTTGCTGGCGTTGGCGTCGACACCCTCGGCCGATTGACCGGTCGGACGCCGGCCACCGCTCTTGGCCCGCTCGTCGGACGGGCCCTTTTTGTCCTTGGGCTCCCAGTGATCGCCCACCTTCTCGAAACTGTGCTTGACGGCGGAGTAGGCCACCCGGTGGGCGCGCTCCTCGCTGCCGTATTCGTCGGCGGCCGCATCATGGGTTTTCGCGAACGTGCGCTGGGCCTTGGCGCTGGACCGTTGCAATGTGCTGGGCAATTCGCTCTTTTTTGCCGCGCCGCCCTTTGTCGTCTTCGGCATCGAACCTCCTCGGGTACCACAAGCGCTTTCTGGTAGCCAACCGGTTACCCCGTTGCGGCGCGGACAATCACGGTCTGCCCAATGTGCGTCGGTCCGGCAGAAATATGTCAATATCGTTGACATGATTCAGGCCGACGATGCTCCGCTGGGGTACCTGCTGTACCGGGTGGGCGCGGTGCTGCGACCCGAGGTTGCCGCCGCGTTGGGCCCGCTGGGCCTCACCCTGCCCGAATTCGTTTGCCTGCGCATTCTTTCGATGTTGCCGGGAATGTCGAGCGCCGAATTGTCTCGCCACACCAACGTCACCCCGCAGGCGATGAACACCGTGCTGCGCAAGCTGGAGGAAGTCGGGGCGGTGGCGCGCCCGTCGTCGGTGTCCTCCGGGCGGGCGCTGCCGGCCAACCTGACCGGGCAGGGCCGCGCCCTGCTCAAGCGCGCCGAAGGAGCGGTCCGCGGTGCCGACGCCCGCATCCTGAGCAAGCTCACCGAAACCCAGCAGCGCGAATTCAAAAGGATGCTCGAGAAACTCGGCTCCGACTAGCACTAGCGGCGATCGCAAGCGCGGCGAAGCCGGATCACCCGGCGGCCTGGATGCGCGCCCATGGCCGCGCCTCTTCGAGCTCGTAGGCCAATTCGAGCAGCAGCGCTTCCTGACCCATATCGGCCGACAGCATCATGCCCACCGGCATGCCGTCGGCGGACTGGGCCAGCGGCAGCGAGATCGCGGGTTCCCCGGTGACGTTGTGCAGCGGGGTGAACGACACCCAGTCGATCAGCCGGCTGATCACCTGCCGGTAATCGGTCGGCGCCAGGAACCCGATGCGCGGCGTCTCGTCGGCGACGGTCGGCGTGAGCACCGCGTCGTAAGTGCGGGCGAATCGCGCGGTGCGCCGGCGCGCCCGGCGCAGCCGCATGATCGCCGCCGGTAGGCGGTGCAGGTTGCGGCTGGTGTGCCGGAGCAGACCCAGCGTCAGGCTGTCGAGCTTGCTGCGATCGAACGTCTCACCGAACATGTGTCGCCCGCCGCTCACCTGGCCCAGCGCCAGGAAACCCCAATACAACACGAAGTCGTCGACGAAACTGGCCGCGACCGGGGGCTGGTCGACGTGTTCGACCCGGTGGCCCAGCTCCTCGAGCAGGCCCGCGGACTTCAGCGTCAGCTCGCGCACCTGCGGGCTGCACTCGCGCTGTATCGAACGGGTGAGCACCGCGATCCGCAAGCGCTGCCGGCCGGGCCCGGTGACGTCGCCGATCGGTGCCAGCTTGGGGTTGCGCCAGATGCGTTCGGCCTCGCGGTAGAAGGCCGCGGTGTCGCGCACCGAACGGGACACCACCCCGTTGACGACGACGCCCACCGGCATCCGGCGCAGCGTCGCGTCCAGGGGCAACCGCCCGCGCGACGGTTTGAGCCCGACCAACCCGTTGCAGGCGGCCGGAATTCGGATCGAGCCGCCGCCGTCGTTGGCGTGCGCCATGGGCACCACGCCGGCGGCGACGAAGGCACCCGATCCCGACGACGACGCTCCGGCGGTGTAGTCGGTGTCCCACGGGTTGCGGACCGGGCCCAGGCGAGGGTGTTCGGCCGACGCGCTGAAGCCGAATTCCGACAGCTGCGTCTTGCCCACCGAGGTCAGCCCGGTGGCGAGATAGAGCTGAGTGAACACGCTGTCGGCGACGGCATTGCGGCGCGCCCACGCATCGGTGCCGTGCATCGAAGGCTGCCCGGCGACGTCGATGTTGTCCTTGATGAACGTCGGGACGCCGCCGAAGTAGCCCGCCACCGGGGCCGCCGCGCCGGCCCGCGCTTGGTCAAAAGCCGCGTACGCCAAGCCATTCAGCAGCGGGTCGACGGCCTCGGTGCGGGCGATCGCGGCCTCGATGACCTCGGCCCGGCCCACCCGGCCGGACCGAAGGGCGTCGGCCAGGCCGACCGCGTCCAGATCGCCAAGGGCATCGTCGCCGAACGCGTGCACGTGTCGCATAGCACTGACGCTAACCCGCGCACCCTGCCGACCGGGAGGTTTCCCGGCTTGTCCGCGGCCGGGGCGGTCAGGCCTCGATCAGGCCTGACCCACCTCGAAGCGAACGAAGCGCGTGACGGTGACACCGGCGTCCTCGAGCAGCGCCTTGACGGTCTTCTTGCTATCGGACACCGACGGCTGCTCGAGCAGCACCGCGTCCTTGAAGAAGCCGTTCAGCCGGCCCTCGACGATCTTGGGCAGGGCCTGCTCCGGCTTGCCCTCCGCCTTGGCGGTTTCCTCGGCGATGCGGCGCTCGCTGGCCACCACGTCCTCGGGCACGTCCTCGCGCGAGAGGTAGCGGGCCTTGAGCGCGGCGATCTGCAGCGCGACGGCGTGCGCCGCCTCGGTGTCCGAGCCCTGGTATTCGACCAGCACGCCGACCGCGGGCGGCAAATCGGCCGCCCGCCGGTGCAGGTAGGTCTCGACGGTGCCGTCAAAGTTCGCGACGCGGCGCAGCTCCAGCTTCTCGCCGATCTTGGCCGACAGCTCCGCGATGGCCTGCTCGACGGTCTTCGTGCCCGAGGCTTGGTCAATAGAAGAAGCCTTGAGCTCGTCGATGTCCTTAGCCTTCGACGACACGGCCGCCGCCACGATCTGGTCGGCCAGCGCCTGGAACTCCGCGTTCTTGGCGACGAAGTCGGTCTCGCTGTTCAGCTCGATCAGCGCGCCGCCCTGGGCCGCGACCAGACCTTCGGCCGTCGCACGCTCGGCACGCTTGCCGACGTCCTTGGCGCCCTTGATCCGCAGCGCCTCGACGGCCTTGTCGAAGTCGCCGTCGCTTTCGGCCAGCGCGTTCTTGCAGTCGAGCATGCCGGCACCGGTGAGTTCCCGAAGCCGCTTGACGTCGGCAGCGGTGAAGTTCGCCAATGTTCAGCCTTCCTAAGAGGGGTCAGTTGTTGATTCCGGGGTGCCCGCAGCGGCGTCGGTGGGGGCGGTGGTGGTAGCGGACGCCAGCAGCTCCTGCTCCCATTCGGCGAGCGGCTCGGCGGCTTCCGCCTCGGGCTTGCCGTCACCACGGCCGACCCCGGCGCGGGCCTGCAGGCCCTCGGCGACGGCGGAGGCGATCACCTTGGTCAGCAACGCGGCCGAACGGATCGCGTCGTCGTTGCCCGGGATCGGGTAGTCGACCTCGTCGGGGTCGCAGTTGGTGTCCAGGATCGCAATGATCGGGATGTTCAGCTTGCGAGCCTCCGCAACCGCGAGGTGCTCCTTGTTGGTGTCGACGACCCAGATGGCCGACGGCACCTTGGCCATGTCGCGGATACCGCCGAGGCTGCGCTCGAGCTTGTTCTTCTCGCGGGTCAGCATCAAGATTTCCTTCTTGGTGCGGCCCTCGAAGCCACCGGTCTGCTCCATCGCCTCGAGCTCCTTGAGGCGCTGCAGCCGCTTGTGCACGGTGGAGAAGTTGGTCAGCATGCCGCCCAGCCAGCGCTGGTTGACGTAGGGCATGCCGACGCGGGTCGCCTCGGCGGCGACGGACTCCTGCGCCTGCTTCTTGGTGCCGACGAACAGGATGCTGCCACCATGCGCGACCGTCTCTTTGACGAACTCGTACGCCTGGTCGATGAAGGTCAGCGTCTGCTGCAGGTCGATGATGTAGATGCCGTTGCGGTCGGTGAAGATGAACCGCTTCATCTTGGGATTCCAGCGACGGGTCTGGTGCCCGAAGTGGGTGCCGCTGTCGAGCAGCTGCTTCATGGTTACGACGGCCATGGTTGTGCCTTAACTTGTGTCGGTTGTCGCCTGGCATCGGGTGAGGCCGGGCCCTGGCGGCTGCTGCGATGCCGGACCCAGCCGGGAAAACCCGGTCGGGACCGCCCGGCATGCGATTGCGAACTCCTCGTGGAACCAGAGACGCGATGCAGACGCGCGAAGTCAGCCCGCGAACGAGCTGCGACCAGCAGTTTACACCGACTCAGCAGGTGCTTTTACCACGCTTCCCCAACCGGGCCGCTCCTGCACAGACCCGGCGGGACTCGGCTGGACCGGCCGTTCGGGACCCGCTGAACTGCCTGGATGCGGTGGAGTGCGCTGCTGTTGTGTGCGGGCCTGGTCAGCGCGGTGCCGGCGGTTGCCGCTGCGGATCGCCTGCAGTGGCCGCTGCGCCCGCCGCCGGCCGTCGTCCGGGGATTCGACGCCCCGGCCCAGGACTGGCATCCCGGACACCGGGGCGTGGACCTGGCCGGGGCGGCGGGCCAGCCGGTGTACGCCGCGGGCACCGCGACGGTGGTGTTCGCCGGGTCGCTGGCCGGACGGCCCGTGGTGTCGCTGGCCCACCCGGGCGGGTTGCACACCAGTTACGAGCCGGTCCGGGCGAGTGTGCGGGTCGGTCAGCCGGTGACGGCCGCGACCGTGATCGGTGAGCTGGTCGCCGGGCACCCCGGGTGTCCGGCCTCTCGAGCTGGAGGGGCGTGCCTGCATTGGGGCGCGATGTGGGGGCCGGCCTCGGGCGCGCGCTATGTCGATCCGCTCGGCCTGCTGGAATCCACGCCGATCCGGCTCAAACCGCTGCAGCCGTGAGGCGGCTCAGGCCCGGGGATGGGCCTGGTCGTGCACCGCGCGCAGCCGGGACACCGCGACGTGGGTGTAGAGCTGGGTCGTCGCCAGACTGGAGTGCCCGAGCAGCTCCTGAACCACGCGCAGGTCGGCCCCGCCCTCGAGGAGATGCGTGGCCGCGCTGTGCCGCAGGCCGTGCGGTCCGAGGTCCGGAGCGCCGTCCACCGCCGCGACCGTCTGGTGCACCACCGTGCGCGCCTGGCGGACGTCGAGGCGGCGGCCCCGCGTGCCCAGCAGCAGCGCCGGACCCGACTCCGCGTTGGCCAGGGCGGGACGCCCGTCGGCCAGCCACGCGTCGAGCGCCTCGGCGGCGGGCCGGCCGAACGGCGCGCTGCGCTGCTTGTTGCCCTTGCCCAGCACGCGAACCAGGCGATGGTGGGTGTCGACGTCGTCGATGTCCAGGCCACACAGCTCGCTGACCCGGATCCCGGTGGCGTACAACATCTCGACGATCAGCCGGTCCCGCAGTGCCAGCGGATCACCCTGCTGCGCACCGGATTTGGCGGCGGCCATGGCGTCGGCGGCCTGATCCTGGCGCAGTACCGCGGGCAGGGTGCGGTGCGCCTTGGGGACCTGCAGCCGGGCGGCGGGATCGGCGCTGAGCAGGCCGCGGCGCAGCGCCCACGCGGTGAAGGCCTTGACGGCCGAGGTGCGCCGGGCCAGCGTCGTGCGGGCGACGCCGGCCGCGGCCGCGGCGGACAACCACGAGCGCAGCAGCGGCAGGCTGAGCCCGTCCAGACCCGCGCCGCGGTCGCCGATGAAGGCGAGCAGCGAGCGCAGGTCACCGAGGTAGGCGCGGCGGGTGTGCGCCGAGCGCCCGCACTGCAACTCCAGGTACTCGTCGAACTCTTCGAGGATCGCCTGCACTCCCCCACGGTCGCAGGGAGCAGGTGGGCGCTCTAGTCGACGCGCCGAAGCGTGTCCGGGGTGAGATCTTTGAGCGTGGGATAGCCGTCGACGGCCATGATGAGGTCGGCCTCGGCCAGGATCGAGCGCAGCACGTGCACGATGCCGTCGACTCCCCCGAGCGCCAGGCCATAGGCGTACGGCCGGCCGATGCCCACCGCCGTGGCGCCCAGCGCGAGCGCCTTGACGACGTCGGCGCCGCTGCGGATGCCCGAATCGAACAGCACCGGCAGCCCGTCGGCCGCTTCGACGACCCCCGGCAGGCACGCCAGCGCGGGCAGGCCCCCGTTGGCCTGGCGCCCGCCGTGGGTGGAGCAGTAGATGCCGTCGACGCCGCCGTCCCTGGCGCGCCGGGCGTCGTCGGGGTGACAGATGCCCTTGATGATCAGCGGCAGGTCGGTCAGCGACCGCAGCCACCCGAGGTCGTCCCAGGTCAGCGGGTTCCCGAAGGTGGTCACCCACTGCAGGACGGTGCCTTGCGGGTCCTCTTCCGGCGGGCGCTGCAGGGCGGCGCGAAAGACCGGGTCGCTGGTGTAGTTGCTCAGGCAGAGCCCCCGCAGCTGGGGAAAGTTGGCCGTGGTGAGGTCGCGCGGGCGCCATCCCGGAATCCAGGTGTCCAGGGTGACGATGATGCCCTGGTAGCCGGCGGCCTCGGCCCGCTGCACGAGGCTGGCGGCCAGGTCGCGATCCTTCGGCGTGTACAGCTGGAAGAAGCCGGGGGTGTCACCGAACTGCGCGGCGACGTCCTCCATCGGGTCGGTGGTCAGGGTGGAGACCATCATCGGGACGCCGGTGGCCGCGGCCGCGCGTGCGGTGGCCAGGTCGCCGTGGCCGTCCTGGGCGCAGATGCCGATGACGCCGATCGGTGCCATGAACACCGGCGACGGCAGGGTCAGCCCGAACAGCTCCACCGACAGGTCACGCGCGGCGGCGCCGACGAACATTCGTGGTATCAGGCCCCAGCGATCGAAGGCTTCGCGATTGGCCCGCTGCGTGCGTTCGTCGCCGGCGCCGCCGGTGACGTAGCTCCACACCGACGGTGACATGGCCCGTTCGGCGCGGGCCTCCAGCTCCGCGAACGCCATCGGCAGCGCGGGCGCCACCCCGCCCAGTCCCTTGAAGTAGATCTCGTTCTGGTAATCGCCGAATGCCATGGAACAGACAATGCCAGGCGGCCGTCAGGCTGACGAGTTCGCCGACTCGGCCTGCGCCAGCTCTTTCTTCCACTGCCGGAACGTCTCTTCGGTGCGGCCGCGGCGCCAGTAGCCCGAGATCGACGATGCCCACTTGGCGTCCACGCCACGCTCTTTGCGGATGTAGGGCCGCAGATTGTGCATGACGGCCTGGGCCTCGCCGTGGATGAAGACGTGCACCTGTCCCGGCAGCCACGGGGCGCTCTTGACCGCCTCGATCAGCGGCGCGTGATCGCCGGCACGGTCCTCGGGCACCAGGTCGGCACGCCCACCGCGGTACACCCAGTGCACCTCGACGCCTTCGGGGGCGCTCAGAGCGATCTCGTCTTCTGGGCCCGCGACCTCGATGAACGCCTTGCCGACGGCGCCGGGGGGCAACGCCTCGAGGGCCGCGGCGATGGCCGGCAGCGCCGATTCGTCGCCGGCCAGCAGGTGCCAGTCGGCGGCCGGGTCCGGGGTGTATGCGCCGCCCGGGCCCATCAGGTAGATCGGCTGGCCGGGCTGGGCCGTCGACGCCCACTGCCCCGCCATGCCATGCTCGCCGTGCACCACGATGTCCAGCGTGATCTGGCGCTTGTCGACGTCGACGCGGCGCACGGTGAGGGTCCGCACCGACGGCTTTTTCTCCGGTGGCAGGTCGGCGAAGCTGTCGAGGGTCAGCGGCTCGGGCAACCCGGCCACGTCGACGTCGTCGGCGACGAACACCAGCTTGACGTAGGAGTCGGTGAACTTGCTCGGCACGAAGGCGTCAAAATCCTTGCTCCCGAGCACTATCCGCACCATGTGCCGTGTGAGTTGTTCGGTACCGACGACTTCGAAGCATTGCAGTGGTCGACCTGCCACTTGTCCTCCTGTTCAAACCCCGACCCCCGCTCGACTATACGAGTCGCGCGGTCGCTGCAGCTTGGCCTGCGGCGACGGTGCCAAATCCGCATTCGAGGGGTGCGGTCAAACCATTACCGAGACAATGGACGAATGAGCGAGGCTGACGATCTGGACATTCCGCCGCGGACGCCGTCGTCGCGACCGCTGTCCGCGGGCATCAAGCCGTTGCTGGTCTTGGCGAAGATCCGCGGGATCATGGACGCCTTCACGCTCTCTGAGCCCGAATTGACCCTCAGCGAGATTCGCGCCCGCACCGGCTATCCGACGTCGACGGTGCAACGGCTGGTGGCCAACCTGGTGGCCGAGGAATTCCTTGATCGGGTTGGCGATCGGTTCCGGATCGGGGCCCGGGTCGCGTACTGGGCGGCTCCGGTCGCCAGCAGCATGGGCCTCCTGGAGGCGGTATCACCGGCGCTGGAGTCGCTGCGCGACGCGAGCGGAGAGACGGCCTGCTTCTTCCGTCGCGAAGGTCCGTTCCGGGTTTGCGTCGCTATCGCCGAGACGCGCCATGGGATCCGCCGCGAGATGCACGTCGGCAAGATCGTGCCGCTACACGTCGGATCGGCGGGACGGGTCCTGATGGCCTGGGACGACGATGCGCTGCGGGAAGTGCTGGAGTCCGGCTTGGCCCGGTTCACCGACGCGACGGTGACCGATCCAGATGTGTTGCGCGCCAACGTCGAAGAAGCACGGCGGATGGGCTTTGCGATCACCAGCGGCGAACGCGATGAGGGCGCCACCGGTGTCGCGGCGCCGGTGTTCGATGCACGCGGTCACGTGTTGGGTGCGCTGATGATCAGCGGACCCAGCTTCCGGTTCTCGCCTGAGCTCGCCGAGCGGTGGGCCGACAACGTCGTCGGCGCGGCCGACCAGGTGACACGCACGCTGGGCGGCCGCCTCCCGTATTGAGTCGGCGTTGCCATTGCGCGACGGGGCGCTAGCCGGCGGCCGGCGGACGCGGGATGACGGTAGGGCGCATCCCGTATCGCGGTCCCCTGCCGGCTCCACCGTCACCCGCCCCGGCGCCGCCGAGCGGCATGCCGCCAAGGATGTTCGCGGGCCGCGCGTCCGCGGCCTCCCTGATATTGCTGACCGGCGGCAGGGTCGCCCCGAGGTGCGGCGCATCCGCCAGCGTGTTCCCCGCCCAGACCGGCGGGACCGACAAACGCCCGACGGAGACCGCGTTGCCCAGCGTTCCGGCGACCGGGGCGCCACCGCCGATCGACGCCAGGCCGGCCACCGGCGGCGGGGGGACGACCGCCGGGGCGGCCGCGTTCGCGGCACCGCCGAGGGCGCCCGTGGCTTTCGCGATCGACACAAAGGTGTTGGCGATGCCCGTGGCGAAGAAGGGCAGGCCCTCGGTGTTGTAGAACGTGGTGGAAAACGGGGCGTAGAAGGTGAAAATATCGCCCAGGTATCCCAGCAGACCCGAGGACAGCGCGTCCTTCACCGGATCCGACGCCGGGGCCGGCGGATCGGCGGCCGGGGTGCCGCTGGCCAGACGTTGCAACGTGGCGGGGATCTTGTTTATCGCGCCGCGCAACGCGTTTTGGGTGCTACCCGCCGACGTGCCGGTTGCGGCGGTGACCGCGCCCGTTTGGCTGGCCGTACCGGCCGGGTTCGTCGTCTGGGGTGGCTGCGCGAACGGCTTCATAGCCGAGATGCTCGCCGATCTGCCCGCGTACGTGTACATCGCGGCCGCATCGGTTGCCCACATCTCGCCGTACTGCGCTTCCAAAGCTGCTATGGCCGCGGTGTTTTGGCCCAGCAGGTTGGTGGACAGCAGCTGCATCAGAGTGACGCGGTTGGCCGCGATCACCGGCGGCGGTACCACCGAAGCGAACGCGGTCTCAAATGCCGTCGCGCTCGCGGCGGCCTGGGTGGCCGCCTGTTCAGCCTGGGCCGCGGTGGTCCTCATCCATTCCACGAACGGGGTGACCGCTTCCGCCATTGCCGTCGAGGCCTGCCCCAACCATTCCTCACCGGTCAATGCGGTCACCGCCCGGTGGTAGGCCATGGCGGCCGAATTCAACTCGGCGGCAAGTGTATTCCAACCGGAAGCCGCCCCCAGCATCGACGTCGCGCCCGCGCCCGCGTACATCAGCCCCGAGTTGACCTCCGGGGGTAACGCGCCAAAGTTGAGCACCAGGAGCCTCTCAGCCGGCTGCGACCGCGTTGGCGGCCTCGGTGGCCGCATACGATCCCGAGCTGAGCTGCAATGTGTTGACGAACATCTCGTGAATCGCCGTCGCCTGCGCACTGACCTGCTGATAGAGCTGTGCATGGGCGACGAACTGCGCGGCGGTCAGTATCGACACCTCGTCTGCCGCCGCGGGAACCACCCCGGTCGTCGGCGCCGCCGCCGCCGCATTCTGAGCCGCCACCGCGGCGCCGATGGCCCGCAATGCAGCGGCGGCTGCGGCAAGCGCCTCTGGTTGGGTAGTAACGAATGACATGTGGTCTCCTTCCTCAATCAGGTCTCGGCATAACGATTTTCGAGATTTCGGTACCGGGCCGTGGCGTTATCCGGCAGACGGTGGACGAGCGGTGAATCTGGGACGGAATCCGTATTCGCGGGGCGGCAGGCCGCCGCGGTCTCGTCTGCCGCGGCTCGGCACAATTTGGCGCAGCGCTGTTTCGGGTCCGTTCGACGGCCCGCCGATGCCGTCGACTCCAAGGCTTTGCACGATCGATTGCTCCGCCGCTCTGGGTGCCGTCGCCGCCCAGCTCGCCGGAACCGATAGCGGACCGATCTTGGTCGCCGAAGCCAAGTTCGCCGAGACCGTCCCGGCGCCGATGCCGACCGGCGCGACGAGTGCCGGCGCTGCGGATAAGGCGGGTGCGGCCGCGGCGGCGGCGTGCTCGGGCCACAGCACCCCGATCTGCGAGAAAATCAGAGATCCCAGATAGGTCATCGGCCAGAAGGTGACGTCCAGCGGACCGAACAGCAGGCCTTTGATCTGATTGGCCAGGCTATTGACCATGTCGGTGAGCGATGTCTGCGTCGCCGACGATTCACCGGTCCCCGCCGCCGTGGCCGCGGCCTGGGCGACCGCGGCCTGCTGTTGGGCCAGTCCGGCTTGCTCGGTGGTCTGGGTCGGCTCGGTGAAGGGGGCCAGTTGCGAGGCGGTCGCCGCGGAGCCGGCGTAGGTGTACATGGCGGCGGCGTCTTGGGCCCACATTTCGGCATATTGGGCCTCGGTCGCCGCGATCGCCGCGGTGTTCTGGCCGAAGAAGTTCGTCGCCACAAGCGACGCCAGCAACGCGCGGTTCGCGGCGATCACGGTCGGCGGGACCGTCATCGCGAAAGCGGCCTCATACGCCGCCGCCGTGCCACTGGCCTGCGTGCCCGCTTCGTCGGCCAAGACCGCGGCGTCGCTCAACCACGCGACGAAGGGGGCGACACCGGCCATCATCAATTGCGATGTCTCGCCCAGCCATTGGGAGGTGGTCAACTCGGCAGTCACCGACGAGTAGCCGGACGCGCTCGACGTCAATTCGGCCGCCAGGCCGTGCCAGGCCGCGGCCGCGGCCACCATCGGCGCCGAGCCCGCGCCGGTATACATTCGTCCCGAGTTGATCTCCGGCGGTAACGCCCCGAAGTCAATCATCGATCCGCCTCACCGGGTCGGTGTCGAGCAGCGAACGCCGGTGTGCGGGTTCGCATTCCGGGTTGATCTCATCGACGCTGCGTCGCGACGTGCGCGGGCCCAAGGCGAGCACCGCGATGATCGCGATGCCCAACGCGACCGCGACGACGGCGAACATCGCGGCGGCGCCGTAGCGGTCGAGAACCGGTATGAGAACGAATGGCGATGCGCCGCTGGACAACCGGGACAATGAATAGGTCCAACCGACCGCGGTGGCGCGCACCGCCGTCGGGAAAATCTCCGCCTGGTACACGTGGTAGACGTTGGAGAAGACATTGCTGGTCGCGGTGGTCAAGAAGCCGAACAGGACAATCAGCAGCACCGACGACTGGGTCGCGAACATCAGACCGAAAGCACCGACCGCCACGATCGAGCCGACCAGCAGGAATTTGCGTTCGAACCTCGCCATCAGCGGGATAGCCATCACCGATCCGACCGGATACCCGATGAACGACAGCGCGCTGAACAGCATCGACGAGGTGATGGGGTAGCCGCGATGCACCAGCACCAGCGCGGACAGGGTGCCGAACCCGTAATAGCCGAAGGTCTGGAACAGGTGGAATAGCACCAGCATCACCAGTCGGCGGTTGTACGGCGCATTCCGCAAGAGCGTCATGGCGGACCGACGAGGGCCGGGCCGTACTACGGCACCGTGTGGGCTATCCGAATTGCTCTGCACGCCAGTCATATTCGATCCAGCGGTGAACTTGGCCAACGCTTGCTGCGCCTCGTCGAAACGTCCCGCGTCGGCAAGCCAGCGGGGGGACTCGGGCAGCCATCGGTTGAGCGCGTAGACGATCGCGGCGCCCGCCGCGCCGATGGCCAGCAGCCAACGCCAACCCGCGACACCGAGCGGCGAGTGCCCGGTCAGCCAAACCGACAAAAACCCGGCGAACGGTACGGCGAGGTAAGAGCACGTGTAAGCGGCGGCGGCCAGCCGGCCGCGGCGCGCCTTCGGCAGCACATCGGCAAGATAGGAGTCGGCAACCGGATACACCGCGCCGACGCCCACGCCGGCCAGGAACCGGGTGACCACCAGCACCGCCGGAGACGGGGCGAAAGCACCGGCCAGTGAGAACGCCGAAAACCAGCCCAGCCCAAGCAGAAACGCTTTGCGGCGTCCGATCCGGTCAGCCAGTCGCCCGAAAAACGCTGCGCCAAGAAACATTCCGACGAAGGCCGAGGCCAGCACCAGCTTGAGCACCGTGCCGCGCACGCCGAATTCGTGCCGCAGGGCGGTACTCATGGTGCTGGACAGGAAGATCTCGTACATCTCGAAGAACAGGCCCAGGCCCACAACGACGATGACCCTGCGATGTGCCCGCCCTACCGGCATGTCGTCCAATAGCTCGCCGATGGTGCTCCGGCTCGTCGCCATGACTCGTGACGTCGTCATTCCCCAGCTCTCTCGTCCCACAACGTGGTTTCTCGCTTCCGATGTGATCAGCAATACACCCGGCCGACTGTAGTGGATTGAGTCCCAGTAGGGAAGGCTCAGGAAGGCATAATGTAGGTTCTGATGCACGATGTGGTTAGAGAGGTGTCGAATATGGACAGATTCAATGGCGGACCACTGGACGGCGTGCGCGTCCTTGAGCTCGGCAATTACATCGCCGCACCGACCGCCGGGCGGCTCTTGGCCGATTTCGGCGCGGAAGTGATCAAGATCGAACGACCCGAGACTGGAGACGAGCTGCGTAGCTGGCGGCTCTACTCGGGCACGACCTCGATGTTGTTTCGGACCATCAACCGCAACAAGAAGTCTGTGGTGTTGGACCTCAAGACCGAGCACGGGCAGGCTGCGGTGCGCGAACTCGCCCGCTCCTGCGACATCGTGCTCGAAAACTTCCGGCCGGGGACGTTGGAGAAGTGGGGTATCGGGCCGGCCGAACTGAGTGCGCAGAACCGGGAGCTGATCATCGTGCGCCTCTCGGCCTACGGCCAGACCGGACCACGGCGCCGGCAACCGGGATTCGCCGCGGTCGCCGAGGCGATGGCGGGCCTTCGCGCCCTCACCGGCGAACCGGATCGCCCGCCATCACGCGTCGGCGTATCCATCGGTGACTCGATCGCGGGTCTCTATGCCGCATTCGGCGCATTGGTGGCGATGCAGCAACTCCGAAAGGACCGGATCGCCGGACGATCCACGTCCCTGGCCGACCGCACCGTGGACGTCGCGTTGACCGAAGCGATCTTTTCGGTGATGGAATCGTTGGTCCCCGAATACGACGCGTATCACGTCACCCGTGCCCGGTGTGGCGGGCGCTTGGAAGGTGTGGCGCCCTCGAACGCCTACCTGTGCCGCGACGGGCGATGGGTGGTCATCGCCGGCAACGGTGACGCGATCTTCCGGCGGTTGATGCGGTTGATCGGCCGGCCCGACCTGGCCGGCGCTGCGCGGCTGAGCAACAACGCGCAGCGCTGGGAGGCGCGCGACGAACTCGACGACGTGATCGGCCGGTGGACGGCTCAACTGCCCGCCGATCAGGTGCTGGCCGCGCTGGAGGCCTCCGATGTTCCCGCCGGTCCGATCAACACCGCTGCCGACATCGCTGCCGACGAGCAGTTTCTGGCGCGCGGCATGATCCAGCGAATGCCCGTGTCCACCGGCACCGAGATCCTGGCCGGCGTCGCATTCCCGGGCATCGTGCCGCGCATCGGCGACTGCCCGCGCGAAATACAAAGCCTCGGACCGGATCTGGGTGAACACACCGAGGAGATCCTGGGCGCTGCGGACACCGAGCTGCACCTCGACGGCCTCGACACGCCGGAGGTGATCAGATGAACCCTTCAGTCCAACTGCGTGACGTCACCCTGCGCGATGGCCTGCAGCTCACCGGCAAACCCCTCGACACCGAGCGAAAAGTCGAGTTGGCACGGCTGCTCTTGGCCTCGGGCATCGACGCAATCGAGATCGGCGCGATGGCGCGACCCGACTTGGTGCCGCCCATGGCCAACACCCTCGACGTCATCGCGGCGCTGACTGCCGAGGAGCTGCGACGGTGCTGGGTGTGGACGGCTACTCCGCGGGGCATCGCCCGCGCAATCGAGGCGGGCGCACGCAATTTCCAGTACTGCGTGTCGGTCAGCGACGAACACAACCTGGCCAATGTCGGGCGCACCACCGCTGACAGCATGGCCGCCCTTCCGGAGGCCGTCGACCTCGTCACAGCCGTCGGTGGCCAGCTGCAGCTGACCCTGGCCACCGCGTTCACCTGTCCATACAGCGGTGCCGTCGATCCGCAGCGCGTCCTCGACCTGATCACCGACGACCGCGCGGTGGCCGTCGCGAGTGTGGTGCTGTGTGACACGCTCGGCCAAGCCACCCCCGACGACGTGCATCAGCTCGTCGCAGTCGTCGGCGACGTTGCGCCGTATCACGAGATCGTCTTCCATGGGCACGACACGTGGGGCATGGGAGTCGCCAACACCCTGGCCGCTATTCGCGGGGGCGCCACCATGGTCGACGGAGCGCTCGGCGGATTGGGCGGTTGTCCTTTCGCGCCGGGGGCAAGCGGCAACACCTCCACCGAGGACCTGCTGTTTGCGCTGCAACCCCGATACCTGACTCCGGCGGTATTCGCCGACATCGTGATCGCCGCTGGGCGGCTTCTGGCGCAGCTCGGCGAGCCGAACCGTTCGAAAGCCGCCCAGGGTGCGCGGTCCACCGCGAGCGCGTTCGAATGGTCGATCAGCCAGGAGCTTTCTGCCTGAGCCGGCCGGCCCGGACGATTCGCCACCTCCCCTCCTGCCGCTGCACCAGCCCGGCCAGCTCGAGCATCGCCAGCGGTCCCAGCGCCAGCTCAGGCACCATGCCCGAGGCGACCGCGATCTCGTCGACGGTGACGGCGCCGCGGCCCGGCAGCGCCTCGTAGACCCGGCGTTCGGCGTCGCTGAGGCCGTCGAGCGGCGTCGCGGGGTGCGAATCCTGCGCCGCCAGTTCGCCGATATGGCCGATGAGCTCGATGACGTGGTCGGCCCGGGTCACCAGCTCGGCGCCGTTGCGCAACAGCGCATGGCAGCCCGCCGACGCCGAGGACGTCACGGGTCCGGGCACCGCGGCCACCACCCGCCCCAGCGCCCGCGCCCAGGCCGCGGTGTTGGCCGCGCCGCTGCGCAGGCCGGCTTCCACCACCACGGCGGCCCCGGCCACGGCGGCCACCAGCCGATTGCGGGTCAGGAATCGGTGGCGGGCGGGGCGGATACCTGGCGCGTATTCGCTGAACAGCAGCCCGTGCTGGGCGATCCGGTGCAGCAGCGCGGTGTGACCGCTCGGGTAGGGGACGTCGAGCCCGCCGGCCAGGACCGCGACGGTGATGCCGTCGCAGTCCAGCGCGGCGCGGTGCGCCGCGCCGTCGATGCCGTACGCGCCTCCCGAGACGATCGCGACGTCGCGCTGCGCCAACCCGGCCGCCAGTTCGCCGGCGACGTGCTCGCCGTACGCGGTGGACGCGCGCGTCCCGACCACGGCGGCCGCCCGGTGCGCGACCTCGTCGAGCCGGACGGGTCCCAGCGCCCACAACACCATCGGCGGCACCGTCGGGGCACCGCCACCCGGGCGCGGTGCGGCACCGTGGAACGCGGCGAACGCCAGCAGCGGCCATTCGTCGTCGTCAGGGGTGATCAACCGGCCGCCGCGCCGGGCGAGTAGCTCGAGATCGGCTGCACTGCAGTCGATTTCTCGCCTGGCCTCGGTGCGGCGAGCCAGGTCGTCGTCGACCAGGCCACGGCGGACCCGTTCGGCCGCCTCGACCGGGCCGACGCCCCGCACCAGCGCGGCGAGTTCGGCGCAGGGCGGCTCGGCCACCCGGGACAGATACGCCCAGGCGCGCAGCGCGGGGTCGTCGAGCGCCGTCGTCATCGCCGCGCCCCCCGGCCCAAGAACGCGCCAAGAATCCTTTGAGCCCCGCGCGCGAGTGTGGTGTCATCAGCCGCCCGCCGCACGCCGGCCCGCAACGAACGGAACGACCCATGATCCTCGACCTGCCGATGGTGTACAGCGTGTCCGAGCGCCCAAAGAACCCCTGGGCCGTCGCGGCGTTCGTGCTCAGCCTGGTCAGCTGGATCGGTTTTCCCATTCCCGTGATCAGCATCGGCCTGGCCTGCCTCGGGCTGCGCGAGATGGAACACCGGGGCGAAAGTGGCCGTGCCATGGCCCAATTCGCCCGTGCGTTCGCGATTCTGGTGAGTGTCGCGATAGCGGTGCGGGGTGGGCACACCGATTGGCTGAGCATGGCGCGCTGGTAGCGCGCCCGGGCGCTGCCTCGCCGGGCTCATCGCTGCGCCCCGGGTTGACGGAAGCTCAGTGCGGCGGCGACTTCGTCGGTCCCGGGCGACGTGCGGCCCGCCAGGTCGGCCAGGCTCCACGCGACCCGCAATGTGCGGTCGAGGCCACGGATGCTGAGCAGCCCGCGGTCCAGCGCGCGTTGCAGCGGCTCCATGGCCGCGTGGCTGGGACGGAACTTCCGGCGCAGCAGCGTCCCGCTGACTTCACCGTTGGTGCGAAACCCGTGCGGTAGCCAGCGCTGCGCGGCGGCCGCGCGGGCCTGCGCGACCCGGCGGCGAACCTGCGCGGTCGATTCGGCGTCCCCACCCGCGAACGCCCCGGCCTTCACCTGATGCATCTGCACGCGCAGGTCCACCCGATCCAGCAGCGGTCCCGAGAGCTTGCCCAGGTAGCGGCGCTTGGCCGCCGCCGCGCAGATGCAGTCCTGCGGGTCGGCCGGCGCGCACGGGCACAGGTTGGCGGCCAGCACCAGCTGGAACCGGGCGGGATAACACGCCACGCCGTCGCGGCGGGCCAGGCGAATCTCGCCGTCCTCCAACGGTGTTCGTAGGGCCTCCAGCGCGCTGACCCGGATCTCGGCGCACTCGTCGAGGAACAGCACCCCGCGATGTGCGCGGCTGACCGCGCCCGGGCGCGCCATCCCGGACCCACCGCCGACCAGCGCGGCGACGCTGGAACTGTGATGGGGCGCCACGAACGGCGGCCTGGTGATCAACGGGGTGTCGCCCGACAACAGCCCGGCCACCGAGTGAATCGCGGTCACTTCCAGGGACTCGTCGTCCGTCAGCGGCGGCAGCAGCCCCGGAAGGCGTTGCGCGAGCATCGTTTTGCCGACGCCGGGCGGGCCGGTGAGCATCAGGTGGTGCGCCCCGGCGGCGGCCACCTCTACCGCGAACCGCGCCTGGGTCTGCCCGACCACGTCGACCAGGTCCGCGGCGGGCTCGCCGTCCGTGGGTTTGACGTCGATCCGGCCGTCGAGGGCGCCGGTGCCGCTGAGCCACTTGTGTAGCTGCTTCAGGGTCCGCGCGCCCCACACGTCGATGCCGTCGACCAGGCTGGCCTCGGCGAGGTTGTCCACGGGAACCACCACGGCCGGCCAGCCGTCGCGCTTGGCGGCCAGCACCGCGGGCAGCACGCCGCGCACCGGCCGGACCCGGCCGTCCAGGGACAGCTCGCCGAGCAGCACCGTCTTCTCCAGCCGATCCCAGGGGTTTTTGCGCTGCGCCGAGAGCACCGCGGCGGCCAGGGCGATGTCGTAGACGGACCCCATCTTGGGCAGGGTCGCCGGCGACAACGCCAGGGTGAGCCGCGCCTGGGGCCAGGAGTTGCCACAGTTGGTGACGGCGGCCCGGACGCGGTCGCGAGACTCCTGCAGGGCGGCGTCGGGCAGGCCCACCAGGTGCACGCCCGGCAGCCCGGAGGTGATGTCGGCTTCGATCTCCACGGTCTGCCCGTCCACGCCGTGCACCGCGACGGAGAACGCGCGTCCCAGCGCCATCAGCCGATCCCTTGCAGGTGGGTGATCTCGGGGGTGCGGCGGCGCCCGACCCGCACCCCGATCACGTCGATGCGGATCGCGGCCCACCGCTGGTGCTGGCCGGCCAGCCACAGCCCGGCCAGCCTGCGCAACCGCCGCACCTTGCGCGGGGTGACGGCGTGCGCCAGCCCGCCATAACCGTCGCCGGTGCGGGTCTTCACCTCGACGAACACCACCGTCGAGGTGGCGTCGTCGCGGGCGATGATGTCGAGTTCGCCGTAGCGGCAGCGCCAATTGCGCTGCAGGATGCGCAATCCCATCCGGGTCAGGTGATCCACGGCGAGCGCCTCACCCATCGCCCCCAGCTGGATCCGGGTCATGGTCGTTTCGGTTGTCATGCGGGCCACGGTGCCCGGTGACCCCGACGGGACGGGCCGTCGACGCCACCCGAGGCCGCCCGCGGCCCCCGGTTATCCCCAGTGCGGCGTCCATCCACAGCCGGCGCAGAAACGCTAGCGGCGATCGCAAGCGCGGCGTGGCCGGGCGCCGCGGGTCGCCGCCATCGACCTAGCGGCGATCGCAAGCGCGGCGTAGCCGGGCGGCGCGGGTCGCCGCCATCGACCTAGCGGCGATCGCAAGCGCGGCGTAGCCGGGCGCCGCGGGTCGCCGCCATCGACCTAGCGGCGATCGCAAGCGCGGCGTAGCCGGGCGCCGCGGGTCGCCGCCATCGACCTAGGTGATCCGATCCGCCCTGGTGTAGATGTTCATCGAGTCCTCCCGCAGGAACGCCACCAGCGTGATGCCGGACTCCTCGGCCAGCGAGACCGCCAGCGACGACGGCGCGGACACGGCCGCCAGCACCGGAATCCCGGCCATCACGGCCTTCTGCGTCAACTCGAACGACGCCCGCCCGCTGACCAGCAACACGGTGGACTGCAGCGGCAATCGCCGGTGCTCGGTCGCCCAGCCGATCACCTTGTCGACCGCGTTGTGCCTGCCGACGTCCTCGCGCACCACCAGCATCGCGCCGTCCGCGCCGAACAACGCCGCAGCGTGCAGGCCCCCGGTGCTGTCGAAAACCTTTTGCGCGGAACGCAATTGACCGGGCATCGCCTCGAGGGTGGCTGCGGCCACGGTCGCATGATCGGTGCCGGGCGAGAACCGGCTGAGCAGCCGCACCGCGTCCAGTGACGCCTTGCCGCACACCCCGCACGAGGAGGTGGTGTAGAAGTTGCGGGTGACGTCGAGAACGGGCTTCGGCACGCCGGGCGTCAGGGTCACGTCCAGCACGTTGTACGTGTTCGCGCCGTCGTCGTCGCGCCCGGCGCAGTAGCGGATGCTGTGTACGTCGTCGCGGCCCGCGATGACGCCCTCGGTGAGCAGAAAGCCTTGGGCGAGTTCGAAATCCGATCCCGGGGTGCGCATCGTCACGGTGACCGCCGCGCCGTCGACCCGAATCTCCAACGGCTCCTCGACGACCAGGGTTTCCGGTCGGGTGATCGCTTCACCGGCGGACAGATGCGTCACCCGCCGGCGCGACGTGACGTGACCCACTAGGCGATTTCACCGCCGGCGGCGACGTCGCGAGACGCGGCGAAACGCTCAAGTCCCATCGGATCAAACTACCTTGGCCGGCGGGCGGGCGCCGAGCAGAACAACGCTCTCACACCCCCGAGGCCAGCGCTTCCAGCGTCTCGGCCGACGAGTGCAGCGGGCGCCAGCCCAGCTGGGTCTTGGCCTTGGTGGTGTCCATGACCATCGACGTCCGCGCGGTGTGCAGCCATTCCAGCATGGACGGCACCCGCGGCACCCGTGAGATCGCCGCCGAGGCCGCAGTGGCGGCGACGGCGGGAACCCGCACCGGCCGGCCACCCAGCGCCCTGGCCACATCGGCCACGGTCACGACCCCGTCACCGGCGATGTTGTACACCCCCGGCGGCGCCGGGGCGGTGGCCGCCAGGGCGATCGCCGTCGCGACGTCATCGTGGTGGACCAGCTGCAGGGGGTAACCCGGATCGGGCACCACGGGCTTGAGCACCGGGACGGCCTTGACCACCGCACGCACCGGGCCGGGCAGCTGGTTCCACGGCATGGCGTCGGCCAGCGCGGTGGCCTTCGGGCCCGCGACGATGCACGGCCGCAGAACGAACACCTCGAGCGGCGAATCCTTGGTGATGTCGGCCAGCAGCGCCTCGCAGGCCGCCTTCTGCTCGGAGTAGTAGTGCTCGGCGGACCCGCGGGGGGCGACGTCCTCGGTCAGCGGGACGGGATTGTCGGAGTGGTAGCCGTACGCCGCCACCGACGAGGTGTACACCAGGCGGCGCGGCCGCACGGCGGCCACCGTCGCCTCGAACAGATTGCGGGTGCCCTGCAGGTTCACCCGGGCGCTCTCGTCGCGCGACCCCATGATGATGAAGGCCAGGTGGATCACCACGTCGGCCCGCGCGACCAGGGCGTCGACGGCCTCACGGTCCAGGATGTCGCCCTGCTGGTAGGTGGTTTTCAGCCAGCCGCGCGACGACGGGTCGAACGGCCGGCGGGCCATCCCGATGATCGCGTCGACGGCGGGCTCGCGTTCCAGCGCCGTCACCGCGGAGATACCGATCTCCCCGGTTGGTCCGGTCACCGCGACGGTCACTCCCATTCAGAACGTCCTTCCCTCCTGCGGCCAGCCGAAACCTCGCGCACGTGGTAGAACCATCTTTCCAATGTCTCGCGATTCGTGAGTGTTTGGACGTGCCTTCCGCGCATCGTCAGCGGGTTTGGCGGTCATCGGTGACCAGCAAGATCCCCGAGATCGGCGCATCAGGACGAAACGGCGTGTAAGGCTGGTACCGGCGGCGGATAATCTACGGCGATCGAACGCGGATAACACCGCCGACACCGCAGGAACGAGGCATGACATGGCGGACCAATCGATGACTGGCGCGGACGCACCCGCGACGGGCGGAGAGAAGGCCGACCCGGCGACGGTTTTCGCCGCCCTCGCAGAAATCATTTATCAGGGCTCAGACGCCAACCAGATGTATGCGGCCATCTGCATCGCCGCCACTCTGACAGTCCGTGGCTGCGACCACGCCAGCCTGTTGGTGCGCGAGAACGACAAATACATCACCGTGGGCGCCAGCGACCGGCTCGCCAAACAGATCGACGACATCGAAAGGCGGGCCGGCGACGGCCCCTGCATCGACGCCATCGAAGAGGAGACGCCGCAGATCGACACCGACCTGACGACCCCCTCGCTGTGGCCGCGACTGGCGAAAATCCTGGTCGCGGAGACCCCGGTGCGCGGCGCGATGGGGTTCCGCCTCCTGATCGACAAACGCAAGGGGGCGGCGCTGAACCTGTTCAGCGACACCCCGAACATGTTCGACTCCGAGTCCGCCGGGCGGGCCGCGGTGCTGGCCGCGTTCGCCAGTGTCG
>NZ_LZLL01000606.1:0-1355 GCF_001669335.1 Mycobacterium sp. 1245852.3
CCGCGGCTGCCGCAGACCTCGGCCGCTGGCAACCCCCGGCGATCCTGCCCCAGCACCTGCCAGACCTGCTGCTCAGCGAAAACGACATCAACACCGCCGCGCACACCACCGGCATGGCGGTCCGCACACCGATCACGCACATGTGGCACGACGAGGACACCATCTCCAACCCGGCCTGCCTCGACACCTACTTCCCGGCCGAAGCCAACGCCTACCAAGGCACCAACTGGACCGCCATGCAAGGCCAAATCCTCGACGACGCAACCACACCGGGGAGCGCCCGCCACGCACTGATCCAGGCCCTCATCAGCTTCCGCGACGCCGACTCAGCCCAACAATTCTTCAGCCAAGCCAAAACACGCTGGTCCAGCTGCGCCAACCACTCGCTCACCGTCGTCCTGCACAGCCACGCCCCGGTGACATGGAACTTCGGTGAACTGCGGGCCACCGACACCACCCTGACCAACACCCAAACCCAAGCCGGCGGTGATGGTTTCACCTGCCAACGAGCCCTGGGGCTGGCCAACAACGTCATCATCGACACCCTGTGGTGCGGCTTCGACACCACCAGCCAAGCCAGCGACATCGTCACCAAGACCACCGGCGCCATCTCCCAGGCCTGACCACCACCGAGCCCGCCAGGCCATCATCGACTCCATGGGGCACATGACACAGAAGAAGGAGGTGCCGGCAGTGCGCGCGCTTGCCGTCCCCATCTCAGCAATACTCATCGGCGCCACGAGCGTGGCATGCCACCAGAAACCGGCATGTTGCGCCGCCCCGCCACCACCCCCGCCGATTAATTTCAACGACTACCAGCCCGTCAACACCGACGACTACCGCACCTATTCGACCTACGGCTGGAACGGAATTCAGTTCATCACCCGCGCCGGAATCCGCTGCCGAATCTATGACGGCCCACACTCGTTCCAATACGCCGTCGCAATCGACTGCTGGGGCCAACTTCCCGGCGTGGCACCTGGGGTGAACTACGCACAGGTCTCCGAATGGCCCTACGACAAAGACACCTTGACGCCGATCACCCGCGGACCCGCGCCCCCAGGGCACACCGAAGTCTTCTCCCTGCTCAGCCACACCGACCTCAACGAGCAAGAGACCTACCACGCCGGTCCGACCGAGAAAAGAACCGTCGACCCCGCCAGCTACCACCTACTCAATCCTGGGCAGAAAATCGTGGTCCCCGGAGGACACCGCGGCGACGACGACCTCAACACATCAATATGCGCCGTCGTCACCGACGACTCGATCACCTGCGAAATCCAGAACCTCGATCACGACGGCACACACGGCTTCCGGATTCTGCCGCAAGGTAGCCAGACCTACTGATTGGACGA
>NZ_LZLL01000607.1:0-9370 GCF_001669335.1 Mycobacterium sp. 1245852.3
GAGTCCGCGCTGTGGGAGGCCTCGCTGTTCGAGGAGCACGGCTTCGGCGACATCAAGATCAGCGTCAAGCACAACGATCCCGTCGTGATGGTCGCCGCCTACGAGCAGCTGGCCGAGCAATGCGACTACCCGCTGCATCTGGGCGTCACCGAGGCCGGCCCCGCCTTCCAGGGCACCATCAAGTCGGCGGTCGCCTTCGGTGCGCTGCTGTCGCGGGGGATCGGTGACACCATCCGGGTGTCGCTGTCGGCGCCGCCGGTCGAGGAAGTCAAGGTCGGCATCCAGATCCTCGAGTCGCTGAACCTGCGCCCGCGCGGGCTCGAGATCGTGTCGTGCCCGTCCTGCGGCCGCGCCCAGGTCGACGTCTACACCCTGGCCAACGAGGTCAGCGCCGGCCTGGACGGGCTGGACGTGCCGCTGCGCGTGGCCGTGATGGGCTGCGTCGTCAACGGCCCGGGGGAGGCCCGCGAGGCGGACCTCGGCGTCGCATCGGGAAATGGCAAAGGCCAGATCTTCGTTCGCGGCGAGGTAATCAAGACCGTGCCCGAAGCCCAAATCGTCGAGACGCTGATCGAAGAGGCGATGCGCATCGCCGCTGAAATGGGCCACGAGATGAACAGCGGCGACGGGCCCGAAGCAACATCCAGCGGTTCACCTGTTGTCACCGTAAGCTGATGAAGGCCAGCGACGTTCTGGTCTGAGAATTCGCACCATAGAGAGTTCGCCCTATGTCGGCTCCGCCCCTGTTCCGCCTTGTCGGTGAGCGACGGGTGTCGGTGGTGCGCGACGCGGCCGCCGTCTGGCGGGTGCTCGACGACGATCCCGTCGCCTCCTGCATGGTCGCGGCGCGGGTGGCCGACCACGGCATCGATCCCAACTCGATCGGCGGCGAACTGTGGACGCTGCGCGGCGCCGACGAATCGCTGTGCTTTGCCGGCGCCAACCTGATTCCGCTGCGCGGCGCGCCGGCCGACCTGAGCGCGTTCGCGGACGAGGCCATGCGCGGGACGCGGCGCTGCTCGTCGCTGGTCGGCAGGGCCGACCTGGTGATGCCGATGTGGGAGCGGCTCGAGGCGGCCTGGGGTCCGGCTCGCGACGTGCGCGACCGCCAGCCGCTGCTGGCGTTGTCGAACCACCCCAGCTGCGACCTCGACCCCGGGGTGCGGCAGGTCCGGCCCGAAGAGCTGGACGCCTATCTGGTGGCCGCCGTCGACATGTTCATCGGCGAAGTGGGCGTCGACCCGCGCATCGGCGACGGCGGCCGCGGTTACCGGCGCCGGGTGGCCAGCCTGATCACGGCGGGGCGGGCCTGGGCGCGGTTTGAGCACGGCCAGGTCGTCTTCAAGGCCGAGGTGGGCTCGCAGTCCCCGGGCGTCGGCCAGATCCAGGGGGTGTGGGTGCACCCGGAGTGGCGCGGGCTGGGCTTGGGCACCGCCGGCACCGCGACGGTGGCCGCGGTGATCGTCGGCACCGGGCGCACCGCCAGCCTTTACGTCAACGACTTCAACACGGTGGCCCGCGCCGCCTACGCACGGGTGGGCTTCACCGAGATCGGCACCTTCGCGACGGTGCTGCTCGACTAGCCGGTCACGTTCGCCGCGAGCGCCCGGCCAGCCGGGCGCCGGGTGACCAACGCCCGCGTGGCGGGCCCTCGGCGCACAGATGGTCCGCAAATCCACGCATCACGGTTCGGTCTCGGTGTGTCGGCGCCCCTGTTCAGGCCACAGTTCTTAACATCAGCACCGATGGTAACGAGAACAACAATTGCCACATCTGCCTCAGGCGTGCTGCTGGTCGCGGCCGTCGCCCTGTCCGGCTGCACGCCGCGGCCCGACGGCCCGGGCCCGGCCGCGGAGAAGTTCTTCCGCGCCCTGGCCGTCGGCGACACCGCGACCGCGGCGCAACTCAGCGACAGCCCGAACGAGGCCCGTGAAGCCCTCAACGCCGCCTGGTCCGGCCTGCAGGCAACCCACCTCGATGCCCAGCTGCTCAACGCCAAGTACGCCGAGGACAGCGGCACGGTCGGCTACCGCTTCACCTGGCACCTGCCCAAGAACCGCACGTGGACCTATGACGGCCAGCTGAGGATGGCCCGCGACGAGGGGCACTGGGCCGTGCGGTGGACCACCACCGCGTTGCACGCCAAGTTGGGCGAGCACCAGACGTTCGCGCTGCGCGCCGACCGGCCGCATCGCGCTTCGGTGAACGAGCTCGGCGGCAGCGATGTGCTGGTGCCGGGCTACCTGTACCACTACACGCTGGACGCCACCCAGGCCGGACCCGCGCTGTCCGGCACGGCGCACGCCATCGTCGACGTGCTGCATCCCTTCAACGGCGCCCTCAACGATCCGCAGCTGCTGGCCGAGCAGGCCAGCTCGACGCCGCATCCGGTGGATCTGGGGGTGACGCTGCACCCCGACGACAACGACAAGGTGTCCCCGCTGATCGGGCACCTGCCCGGTGTCGTGGTCACCCCCCAGCCCGAAATGCTGCCCACCGACCCGCATTTCGCGCCCGCGGTCATCTCCGCCGTGAAGAAGGCGGTGGTCGACCAGCTCGACGGTGAGGCGGGCTGGCGGGTGGTCAGCGTCAACCAGAACGGCGTCGAGGTCGAGGTGCTGCACGAGGTCCAGGGGTCTCCGGCGCCGTCGGTGTCGATCACCCTGGACCGCACGGTGCAAAACGCCGCCCAGCGCGCGGTCGACAACAAGGGCGGCAAGGCGATGATCGTGGTCATCAAGCCGTCGACCGGAGAGATCCTCGCGATCGCGCAGAACGGCGGGGCCGACGCGGACGGTTTGCCGGCCACCAACGGGCTGTTCCCGCCGGGGTCGACGTTCAAGATGATCACCGCCGGCGCCGCCGTCGACCGCGGCATGGCCACGCCCAACTCGATGCTGGGCTGCCCGGGCCACCTCGACATCGGCCACCGCACGGTGCCCAACTACGGCGGCTTCGATCTGGGCGTGGTGTCGCTGTCGCGCGCGTTCGCCAGCTCGTGCAACACCACGTTCGCGGAGCTCAGCAGCCGGATGCCGCCGCGCGGCCTGACCCAGACGGCCGCCCAATACGGCATCGGCCTCGACTACACGGTGGACGGCGTCACCACCGTGACGGGGTCGGTGCCGCCGACGGTCGACCTGGCCGAACGCACCGAGGACGGCTTCGGCCAGGGCAAGGTGCTGGCCAGCCCGTTCGGCATGGCCCTGGTGGCGGCGACGGTCGCCGCCGGCAAGACGCCGGTGCCGCAACTCATCGTGGGCCGCCAGACGGCGGTCCAGGGGGACACCACGCCGATCAGCCCGAAGATGATCGACGCGCTGCGGCCGATGATGCGGCTGGTGGTGACCAACGGAACCGCCAAGGAGATCGCCGGCTGCGGCGAGATCTACGGAAAGACCGGTGAGGCCGAGTTCCCGGGCGGATCGCATTCCTGGTTCGCCGGCTACCGCGGCGACCTGGCCTTCGCCTCGTTGATCGTCGGGGGCGGCAGCTCGGAGTGGGCGGTTCGGATGACCAAGTTCATGTTCGAGGCGCTGCCGCCGAACTTCCTGGCCTGATCTGATGGGGGCGACCCGCCGCGCCCGGCTTCGCCGCGCTTGCGATCGCCCCTGATCTGATGGGGGCGACCCGCCGCGCCCGGCTTCGCCGCGCTTGCGATCGCCCCTGATCTGACGGGGGCGACCCCGGCCCGCTTCAGCGGTAAATTGCGAACATGACCGATACCGGCGGCGACATGGTGGCCCTGCGGGTCTCCGACGCCGACCGCAACGGCACGATGCGCCGGCTGCACAACGCCGTCGCACTCGGGCTGATCGACATCGACGAGTTCGAGCAGCGCTCGTCGCAGGTGTCCTACGCGCGCACGCGCGGCGAGCTGGACCATCTGGTCGGCGACCTGCCGGGGCCGGGCGCCATCGTCACCTCCGCGGCCGACCGGGTCGAGCTGCGGGGCTGGGCGGGTTCGCTGAAGCGCCACGGCGAATGGCAGGTGCCCACCCGCCTGGCGCTGGTCCGCCGGCTGGGCTCGGTGGAACTCGACCTCACCAAGGCCCGCTTCGCGGGGCCGGTGGTGGTCATCGAACTCGACATGAGATTCGGCTCCGTGGAGATTCGATTGCCCGACGGCGCCAGCGCGTCCATCGACGACGTCGAGGTCTACGTGGGCAGCGCCAGCGACCGTCGCAAAGACCCGCCTGGTGAGGGCAGGCCGCACGTGGTGTTGACCGGGCGGGTGGTGTGCGGCTCGGTGATCATCCGCGGGCCGCGGCGCTCGCTGCTGCGCCGTCAGCGGCTCTGAGCGTCCATCCGCCCTGCCATTAAGCTGGTCGCATGCCTGCTCGCACCGCGCTTTCCCCTGGAGAGTTGTCCCCGACTCTGCCGGTGCCCGGCAGTATCGCGCGCCCGGAATACGTCGGCAAGCCCACCGCCCAGGAGGGCAGCGAACCGTGGGTGCAGACCCCCGAGGTGATCGAGAAGATGCGCGTCGCCGGCCGGATCGCGGCCGGCGCGCTGGTGGAGGCGGGCAAGGCCGTCGCACCGGGCGTGACCACCGACGAACTGGACCGCATCGCCCACGAGTACATGGTCGACCACGGCGCCTACCCCTCCACGCTGGGTTACAAGGGCTACCCGAAGTCGTGCTGCACGTCGCTGAACGAGGTCATCTGCCACGGCATCCCGGACTCGACGGTGATCGAGGACGGCGACATCGTCAACATCGACGTCACGGCCTACATCGACGGCGTGCACGGCGACACCAACGCGACCTTCCTGGCCGGCGACGTGTCCGAGGAGCACCGGTTGCTGGTGGAACGAACCCGGGAGGCGACGATGCGCGCGATCAACGCCGTCAAGCCTGGGCGGGCGCTGTCGGTCGTCGGCCGCGTCATCGAGTCGTACGCAAACCGGTTCGGCTACAACGTCGTTCGTGACTTCACCGGTCACGGCATCGGTACCACGTTCCACAACGGCCTGGTGGTCCTGCACTACGAGCAGCCGTCGGTGTCGACCATCATGCAACCGGGGATGACGTTCACCATCGAACCGATGATCAACCTCGGCGGCCTGGACTACGAGATCTGGGACGACGGCTGGACGGTGGTCACCCGCGATCGCAAGTGGACCGCGCAGTTCGAGCACACCCTGCTGGTCACCGACACCGGCGTCGAAATCCTCACCTTGCCATGACTTTCGCCGGATGACCGGAGCCCTGCTGGTCGCGGGCACCAGCTCCGACGCCGGGAAATCGGTGGTGGTGGCGGGCCTGTGCCGGTTGCTGGCCCGCCGCGGGGTCCGCGTCGCCCCCTTCAAGGCGCAGAACATGTCCAACAACTCCGTGGTGACCGTCGAAGGCGGTGAGATCGGCCGCGCCCAGGCGATCCAGGCGCGCGCGGCGGGGCTGGAACCCAGCGTGCGCTTCAATCCGATCCTGCTCAAGCCGGGCAGTGACCGCACCTCGCAACTGGTGATCAAGGGTCGGGTCGCCGACACGGTCAGCGCGAAAAGCTATGTGCGGCACCGTGAACGGCTGTCAGTCATCGTCGGCGACGAATTGGCAAGCCTGCGTGCCGAATTCGACGCGGTGATCTGCGAGGGGGCCGGTTCGCCGGCCGAGATCAACCTGCGCGCCACAGATCTGGCCAACATGGGGCTGGCCCGCGCCGCGGGCTTGCCGGTGCTTCTGGTGGGGGACATCGATCGCGGGGGGCTGTTGGCGCACCTGTTCGGGACGGTCGCGGTCCTCGAGCCCGACGACCAGGCGCTGATCGCGGGGTTCGTCGTCAACAAGTTCCGCGGCGATCCCGCGCTGCTCGAACCCGGGTTGCGCCAGCTGCACGACATGACCGGCCGGCCCACCTACGGCGTCCTCCCGTACGCCGACGAGCTGTGGCTGGACGCCGAGGACTCGCTGTCGGTGGTCGCGCACCGCGTCATCGGCACGCCCGCCCCGCCGTGCGGCGACGAGTGGCTGCGGGTGGCCGCGGTCCGGTTGCCCCGGATCTCCAACTCCACCGACGTCGAGGCGCTGGCCTGTGAACCGGGCGTGCTGGTGCGCTGGGTCACCGACCCCGCCGACGTCACCGACGCCGACCTGATCGTCATCCCGGGCAGCAAGGCCACCGTCGCGGACCTGGCGTGGTTGCGCGGTCAGGGCCTGGCCGACGCGATCGCCGCGCACGCCCGCGCGGGCAAGCCGGTGCTGGGAATCTGCGGCGGATTTCAGATGCTGTGCAGTCGCCTAGACGATCCGGTGGAATCCGGCACGACGGGCGTGCCCGGGCTCGGGCTGTTGGACGCCGACATCGCCTTCGATGTCGACAAGACCCTGCGCCGCTGGCAGCGGCCGCTGTCCGGATACGAGATCCACCACGGCCGGGTCACCCGCTGCGCCGAGGCGAGCTGGTTCGAGTGCGGCGCCGATCCCCAGCCCCAGGGTGTGGTGCGCGGGGCGGTCTTCGGGACCCACTGGCACGGGCTGCTCGACAACGACGACTTCCGGCGCGGCTGGCTGCGCCGGGTCGCAGACGCGGCAGGCCGCGGCGGATTCGTGGTCGGTGACGTCGACGTCGCCGCCCGCCGCGACGCGCAACTCGATGTCGCCGCCGACTTGCTGGCATCCCATCTCGATATCGACGGTATTCTCAGCTTGCTTGATGGTCCCCCGCCGCGGCGACCGCATCTGGCAAGCGCCTTGCGCCCCTAGGGCATTCGCGCCCAGCGCGGTATGAACGCCGCCGTTGACGACGCGGCCGAAAAACGAATTTGCGTACCAGATGCCGAAGAATCGTCGCGCACGTATGCCGTTTGGTTGTAGCGTGCTGGGGTGTCCTCGATGATGACCACCCTGGACGGATTCCCCGTGCCGGTGGTGGTGGCCGGCCCGGAGAACGGCGTCGTCGTCGTCATACTGGGCGACGAAGACCGCGTCCCGGCGGCGTACGACGCGGTCTGCGAGCGCCTGCACACCGCATCGCTTCGGACGGTCGTGGTCGGCTTCGATTCTCGGCTGACCCCCAAGTCGCTCATCGGCATCCTCGACGCGCTGGGCATCGGCTGGGCCGTGGTGATGGGCGATCGCGCCGGCGCCGAGCTCGCCTGGGAGCTGACCGCCACGCGGCTGGGCCGCTTCGTCGGACTGGTGGTGATCGACCGCGGCCACCCGCGGGCCTCCAACTACGAGGGCGCCGTCACCGACGGGCACTGCCCGCCGGTCGAGATCGGCACCACCGTGTTGGTCAGCTCGCCGGCCGCCCGGGCCGTGGCGCAGGCCAGCCAGCGCTACGTCTACGCCGATTACCGGGTGGTGCACCTGGGGCGCCGCAGCGTGCAGGAGTCGACGGCGCAACTGGCCGCCGAGATCATTCTGCGCACCAGCACCTGGTAGCGCCTGGTTGACTGACGGTCATGGCCAGTGAAGAACCTGCCGTGACCGATCCCGGCGCCGCGATGCTGTCGTTGCCGGACCTGCAGCGATTGGTGGGCGCCGCTGAGGTGGACACGGTCATCGTGGCGTTCGCCGACATGCAGGGCCGGCTGGTCGGCAAGCGGATCGACGCCCGGTTGTTCGTCGACGAGGTGGCCACGCACGGCGCCGAGTGCTGCGGGTACCTGCTCGCCGTCGACGTCGACATGAACACCGTGAGCGGCTACGCCGTGTCGAGCTGGGACACCGGATACGGCGACACGGTGCTGCGGCCCGACCTGTCCACCCTGCGGCGCATTCCCTGGCTGCCCGGCACGGCGTTGGTGATCGCCGACGTGGGTTGGTCCGACGGCAGCCCGGTCGCCGTGTCGCCGCGGGCGATCCTGCGCCGCCAACTGGACCGGTTGGCCGAGCGCGGCCTGGCCGCCGACGTCGCGACCGAGCTGGAATTCATCGTGTTCGACGAGCCCTATCGCCAGGCGTGGGCCAACGGCTACCGCGGGCTGACCCCGGCCAGTGACTACAACATCGACTACGCGATCGCGGCGTCCTCGCGGATGGAGCCGCTGCTGCGCGACATCCGGCAGGGGATGATCGGCGCCGGCCTGCGCTTCGAGGCCGTCAAGGGCGAATGCAACAGGGGACAGCAGGAAATCGGTTTCCGCTACGCCGACGCGCTGATCACCTGCGACAACCACGTCATCTACAAGAACGGCGCCAAGGAGATCGCCGACCGGCATGGCAAGAGCCTGACGTTCATGGCGAAATACGATGAGCGAGAAGGCAACAGCTGTCACGTGCACCTCTCGCTGCGCGATTCGCAGGGTGGTGCCGTGTTCGCCGATCCCAGCCGCCCGCACGGCATGTCCTCGACGTTCTGCAGTTTCCTGGCCGGCCTGCTCGCCAGCCTGAGCGAGCTCACGCTGTTCTATGCGCCGAACGTGAACTCCTACAAGCGATTCGCCGACGGCAGTTTCGCGCCCACCGCGCTGGCGTGGGGTTTGGACAATCGCACCTGCGCGCTGCGGGTGGTCGGTCATGGATCCAACACCCGCGTCGAGTGCCGGGTGCCCGGCGGCGACGTCAACCCGTATCTGGCGGTGGCGGCCATCGTCGCCGGAGGGCTGTACGGTATCGAACGGGGCCTGGAGCTACCGGAGCCCTGCGCGGGAAACGCCTACCAGACTCCCGGCGTCGAGCGGTTGCCCGTCACCCTGGCCGAGGCGGCCTCGGCGTTCGAACGCTCGGCGCTCGCGCGGGACGCGTTCGGCGACGACGTGGTCGCCCATTACCTGAACAATGCGCGGGTGGAGTTGGCGGCCTTCAACGCGGCGGTCACCGACTGGGAGAGGATGCGTGGGTTTGAACGGCTCTGAGTTCGACGGTGGCGACCCGCTGCGCCCGGCTGCGCCGCGCTTGCGATCGCCACTGTCCGACGGTGGCCGCCCGCCCCGCCCGGTTGTCGGCCTCACGACGTACCTGGAGCGGGTGCAGACCGGCATCTGGGACATCCCCGCCGGGTACCTGCCCGCCGACTACTTCGAAGGTGTCATCCTGGCCGGCGGGATCGCGGTGCTGCTGCCACCGCAGCCGGTGGACGCCGAGATCGTCGATTCGGTTCTCGACAGCCTGCACGCCCTGGTGATCACGGGCGGCTACGACGTGGACCCCGCCAGCTACGGCCAGCAACCCCACCCGAGCACATCGGGCAGGTGCTGGTGCAACGTGCCGCCCAGGGCGACGTTGAGTATCTGTGCGCCGCGGCAGATTCCGAGCACCGGCAGGCCCCGCCGCAGCGCGCCACGCAACAGCGCGAACTCCCACGCGTCGCGGTCGGTGCGGGGCGCGTCGGTGCTCGGGTGGGGTTGCTGGCCGCGCTGGTCGGGGAGGCCGCCGATGCGCCGAGCTATCACCACCAGGCCATCGACAAGGTGGGGGACGGCC
>NZ_LZLL01000608.1:0-662 GCF_001669335.1 Mycobacterium sp. 1245852.3
GCCTACCCGCCGGGCGGCCCGTACCCGTATGCGCCGCCGGGCGGCCCCGCCTACCCGAACCAGCCGTATCCCCAACCCGGACAGCAGTTTCCGCCGGGAGGCCCGGGCGGCCCGTACCCCCCGGGGCCACCGCCGGGTGGGTCCGGCTCCAAGCTGCCGTGGTTGATCGTCGCCGGTCTGGTCGTACTCGCGGTGATCGCGCTGGTGGCGACGCTGTTGGTGATGCGGGGCCGTCACGACAACAAGCCGGCCGCCGCGCCCTCGACCACGAGCACGTCGGCCTCCCCGCCCAAGAACTCCGCGCAGAACGCGACGGATTGCACCCCGAACGTGTCGGGCGGCGAGATGCCCCGCACCGACTCGATCGCCGCCGGCAAGCTGTCCTTCCCGGCCAGCGCGGCGCCGGGCGGGTGGACGGTGTTCTCCGACGACCAGGGCCCGAACCTGATCGGCGGGCTGGGTGTCGCCCAGGACGTGCCAGGGGCCAATCAGTGGATGATGACGGCCGAGGTCGGCGTTACCAATTTCGTTGCCAGCATGGACCTTACGGCTCAGGCCACGAAGTTGATGCAATGCATCGTCGCCGGCCCCGGCTACGCCAACGCCCAGCCCACGCTCGGGCCGACGAAGTCGTCGTCGATCACCGTGGACGGCACCAAGGC